>CAYTCK010000029.1:0-13708 GCA_964436445.1 uncultured Thermotogaceae bacterium
CGCTTGATGTCGGCCCGCATCTTTTCCGTCCCCTTGTGTTTGGGGATGGTGGCCAGCATCTCCATGAGGGCATCGAGCCGCTCCTCATCGGTCTTGGCCTTGCGGAAACGTTCCCTCGCCTCCAAAAACTCCGGGGTGAGATTGGCCGGCATCTCCACCTTTATTTTACATTGCGCGGCACCCGGGGTTGGGGAAACTAGCGGGGTATGGATGTGGAACGGTTCACGGCGGAGGCCGGTAGGCTGGGGGAGATCCTCCTCTATTGCCTTCCCGGAGAGCTGGAGGCAAAAAAGGATCATCTCTCTCGGACTTACGGACTCCTGCCACCCACCTCATCCGCCCGGGCCTTCTGGCGTTACCTCGTGGAAAAGCTGGGTCTCCGTTGGGCCGCGGCCTTGTGTGTGGAGGAGTTCTTCCGGGGGAAGAGCGATCCGGAGGCGGAGATCCGTTCCCTGATGTCCTCCCAGATCCCGGAGCTAAAGAGACTGGGGGAGTTCCTGGAGCGTTGGGGGGAGCTCGTCCGATCCCGGGAGTTCCGAGAAGGACTGGAGCGGGCCCTGGTCCCCTTCCGGGAGCGGAGGCTCCGCTACGCCCTCGCCCAGGAGGCGGCGGCCTTAGGGAAAAGGCTTCTCCTCCTCATCCCCGGTTCCCTGCGGGAGCGGCGCCGCTATTTGGAGGAGCGCCACGGCATCAGGGTGCCAGTCACGAGCTACGCGGACCAATGGCGAGCCCTGGTGGAGCGGCTTGGGGACGAGGGAAACGCCGCCCTCTTCCTCCTGCGGGCCTTCCTCCAGGGACCCTGGGATCGGAGGGCCCTCCTCGATCGCTGGCGCCGCCGGGAGGCCCTGAGGCCTCTGGTGGGCTTCGTGGAGCGGTACGGGACCTATGCCGGGCGGCCTGAGGTGGGACGGAGATTGGAACGCCACCTACGGAGGGTGGCCTCCCCGAAGGAGGCTCCCTATCTCCCTCCGGCCCGCCACCGGGAAGCCGTGGAACTCCTTCGGGCACTGGGCGAGGCCATGGGGTACCGGGTGGAGACCGAATACCCATCCCCGGATGGCCTTTACCGTTACGACGTTATCTGGTTCCGCCCCGGGGCCCGGGTGCCGGAGAAGGTGTTCGAGGTGAACGTGGGAGGGGATGTGGACCGGGCCCTGGCCCGACTGAAGCATGCCCTGGATCTCTGGCGCCATCCCCGCCTCTACTTGGTGGTGCGTTCCCTACGGGACCTCGTCCGGGCGGAGCGGTTGGTGAAGCCGCTGCTTTCGGGGACCTTTCACGAGATACAGGGGCATTTATCCCTGATAAGCCTGGAGGACCTGCAGCGGATCCCTTTGGCGACGTTGCGGGAGCTCCTCCGCTGAGGGGGAAGGTCCGGGGGTGATGGGTTAAGATCCCTTCATCTTCCCCCGAGGAGGTAAGCGGTGCTGGAGGATATCGAGAGGGTGGTCATCCCAGCCGAGAGGATCCGGGAGCGGGTACACGAGCTGGGAGAGGAGATCGCCCGGGACTACCGGGAGCGGGGCTTCGCCCGGGATCCCAAGGGCAGGCCTCTGCTCGCCGTGGGGATCCTGAAGGGGGCGGCGATCTTCCTGGCGGACCTCGTTCGGGCCATGGAGATCCCGGTGGAGTACGACTTTATGGCGGTCTCCAGCTACCGTAACGGCACGAGCCCGGGAGAGGTGCGGATCCTCAAGGACCTGGATCGGCCCCTTTTCCAGCGGGACGTGCTGGTGGTGGAGGACATCGTGGACACCGGAGCCACCCTGGACCATATCTTGCGGCGGCTCCGGGCCCGGGGGCCGGCGAGCCTCCGGGTGTGTACCCTCCTGGATAAGCCCGCCCGGCGGCAGGTGGAGGTACAGGTGGATTACGTGGGCTTCACCCTCTCCCAGGACATCTTCGTGGTGGGCTACGGTCTGGATTACGCCGAGAGGTACCGTAACCTCCCCTTCATCGGCGTGTTGAAGCAGGAGCTTTACGCGGCCTGATATACAATGCATTCGCAATGATCGTCCTGGGGATCGAGACCTCCTGCGATGAGACGGCGGTGGCCCTGTTGGAGGACGGGGGGAGGATCCGGGCGAACCTGATCTACTCCCAGGTCGACCTCCACGCCCGTTACGGCGGCGTGGTGCCGGAACTCGCCTCCAGGGACCACCTGAAGAAACTCCCCTACCTCGCGGAGGAAGCACTGGGGGAAGCGGGGATCGGCTGGGAGGGGGTCGGCCTCGTGGGGGTGACCTACGGACCGGGGCTCATCGGTCCCTTAGTGGTCGGGGTCTCTTACGCCAAGGGGCTGAGCGTGGCCCTGGGGATCCCCTTCGTGGGGGTACACCACCTGGCGGCTCACCTCTTCGCCCACCGCCTGGCCCACCCCGAGGCCGGCCCGCCCTTCTTGGGGCTCATCGTCTCCGGGGGGCACACGGAGCTCGTGTTGGTGCCCTCCTGGGACGAATTCCACGTGATCGGGGCCACCAGGGACGATGCCGCCGGGGAAGCCCTGGACAAGCTCGGCAGGCTCGTGGGGCTCGGGTACCCCGCCGGGCCGGCCATGGACCGCCTGGCCCGGGAGGGGGACCCCAAAGCCATCCCCTTCCCCAGACCCATGCTCGGGGAGGGGTTCGACATGAGCTTCGCCGGCCTGAAGACGGCGGCGGTGCGCTGGCTACGGGACCATCCCCATCCGGACCTGCGGGATCTGTGTGCCTCGTATCTCGAGGCCATCGTGGATGTCCTCGCCGATAAATCCCTGCGGGCAGCCAAGCGCTTCGGCATGAAGCGGATCGTGGTAGTGGGCGGGGTGGCCGCCAATTCCCGGCTGCGGGAGGTATTGCCGGAGCGGGCCCGGGAACGGGGGATAGAGGTCTTCTTCCCCCCGGTGGAGCTCTGCACCGACAACGCCGCCATGGTGGCGGCCTGTGCCTGGCACCGTTTCCAGAGAAAAGGCGGGGATCCCCTGGACCTCTCCCCTCGGGCGGACCTGCCCCTGGACGGCTGGGGCTAGACCGCGACCCCGAGCTTATCCCGAAGGAGGGGCCTGGGATCCACGAGGTTTTCTTCTAGGCCGGCTTCCTCCTCCAAGCCGAAGGCCAGGGCCAAGAGTTGTGTGAAGTAAAGCACCGGCATGGGCCGGAAGTCGGGGTAGAGCTTTCGGGCCAGATCCTGACGTGCCTCCAGGTTGAAGGAACAAAGGGGGCAGGAGGTGATCACCAAGTCCGCCCCCCTATCCCTCGCGCCCTGGAGGATCCGATAGGCTCTCTTGGCCACGATCTCGACGTTCCTCCCCACCGTGTGGTAGCTCCCGCAGCAGAGGGATTTGTTGGGGTTGTCCACGGGCTCAGCCCCCAGGGCGGCGATCAGGTCCTCCATCACCCGGGGGGCCTCGGGATCGTCGATCCCCACCTCCCGGGGCCGGAGCAGCGTGCAGCCGTAGTATGCCGATACCCTGAGCCCCTCCAGGGGCCGGGCGACCCCGTCCGACACCTTCTCGAAGCCCAGGACATCCCGCAGGATCTCCAGGAAGTGGACCACCTCCACTTCGCCCCGGTAATCGGGCTCGGTGTCCATGAACTGGTTCACCAGCCTCAGCGCCTCGGGGTCGGACCTCACCATGAGGTTCGCCCGCTTGAGCACGTTGAAGCACATGGAGCAAAGCGTCACCAGACGCCGCTCCGGGAGCTCCCCGGAGTCGTTGAGCTGCTGCACGCGGATCAGGTTGCGGATGGGCCCCACCTGGCGCATCACGTTGTCAGTGGTGAGGGAATAGACGGCCCCGCAGCAGTTCCAGCGGGGGATCTCCACGAGCTCGATCCCCAAATGCCGGGCAGCAGCCAGGGCCGAGACCTCGAAGTTCCTCGCCTTCTGTTTCAAGGTACAGCCCGGGTAGTAGGGGAGCTTGAGCATCGCCTCACCCCGTGAACTTGCGGGCGGCGCTCACCAGGGCGATGGTGGGGTACTCCTCGCCCTGGGCCTCCCGGAGGTCGATGTAGTTCACGTCCCTGCGCAGGGTGAACTGGCGCAGGGCCTCGGTGACCTTGGCGAGGTCGATCCCCCGGGGGCAGCGCACCGTGCAGGAAAAACACGAGGCGCACACCCAGATGGCCTTGCACTCGGTCACCGACCTATCGCCGATCTGGACCGCCCGGATGATCGCAGCGGGGGTTATGTCCATCTCCTCCACCATGGGGCAGCTGGTGGAGCAGATACCGCACTGCTCGCACAGGGTGAGTTTCTGGCCGCTCAGGATCTCCACCTTGGTGAGGAAGGCCTCGCCCTCCTCATCCAGACGCGTAATCTCGCTCATCCGGGCACCTCCACAGCCCCCTCCAGGGCCTTCCTTTTCTCCTCCGGGATCTCACCGTATCTTTTCACCGCCTCCGCCAGGGAGCGCAAGAGGCCTGTGAATTTCTTGAACATCACGGTGACGAAGGCCGAGTATTGGATCCTCTCGGGCTCTATTCCCGCAGCCTCCAGGGCCTCTCGGGCCCGCCGCACGTTCTCCCGGATCGCCGCCAGGGTCCCGGGATAGGGGGAGACCGCCTCCTCGCACTCCCCCAGAAAGACCGCATCCGCCCCCAGGGCGAAGGCCCGGACAAGCATCGCCGGGGTGACGCGGCTGCTGGAGGGGACGCGGATGATGTAGGCCTCCACCGGGTAGGGGAGCTTGGCGGTCCCCACCCCGTCGGCAAGGGTGTAGGTGCACATATCGTCGGCGAAGACAAGGATCCGCCGCTCCCCAGGCTTTTTGCCGGCCAGGGCGGCCTCGATCTCGGCCATGATCTCAGCGTTGGAGAAGAGCTTGAGATCCAAGGCCTCCCGGGGACAGGAGGCGATGCAGGCGCCACAGCCCTTGCAAGTGGCGGGGTTCACCCGGGCAACCCCGTCCACGGAGATGGCCTCCACCGGGCAGTGTGGGACACACTCCCCACAGCCATCACACCGCTCCTCGTCCACCACCGCCTTAATGGGACTGAGCTCGATCTCTCCCCGGTTCATGATGGCCATGGCCCGGGACGCGGCGGCGCTCGCCTGGGCCACCGTGTCCGGGATATCCTTGGGCCCCTGGGCCGTGCCGGCGACGAAGATCCCCTCCACGGGCGTGTCCACCGGCCGGAACTTGGGGTGGGCCTCCTTGATGAAGCCATCGGCGCTGCGAGGGAGCTTCAGAAGCTCCGCGATCCTCAGGGTCCCTTTGCTCGGGACGAGCCCCACCGAGAGGACCACCAGGTCGAACCGCTTCTCCAGGATCCTGCGGGTGAGGGTGTCCTCCACCCTGAGGATGATCTCCTTGGTCTTCGGGTCCTCCTGGAGCTCTCCGGGCCGTCCCCGGATGAACTTCACCCCCAGCTCCTGGGCCGTCCGGTAGTACTCCTCGAACCCCTTGCCGTAGGAACGGAGGTCCGTGTAGAAGACGTAGACCTCCCGGGAGGGATCGGCCCGCTTGAGGAGGGAGGCGAGCTTCGTGGCGTACATGCAACAGATGCGGGAGCAGTAGAGGTTCCCCACCTGGGCGTCCCGGGAGCCCACGCACTGGATGAAGGCGACGCGCTTCCCGATGGGACGCAGGACCTCCCCCTCGGCCATCCGGACGATGATCCGCTCCAGCTCCAACGCGGTGATCACGTTCTCGAAGCGGCCGTAGCCGTACTGGGGCTTGAGGCGGGGATCGAAGGTTTCGAAGCCGGTGGCCACGATGATGGTATCCACTTTCAGGTTCAGGTACTTCGGGCTGTCGTCGTAGTTGATGGCCCCGGCCTCACAGGCCCGGGCGCAGAGGCCGCAGGTGAGGGGAACCAACCCTAAACAAGCGTTCTCGTCGATGAGATGGGCATGGGGCACCGCGGTGGGTGAGGGGAGGTAGATGGCCTTGCGCTGGGTGAGGCCCAGGTCGAACTCGTTGGGCACCGAAACCGGGCAAACTTTCTCGCATTCACCGCAGGCGGTGCATTTCTCGGGGTCCACGTACCGCGGTTTCACCTTCACCCGCACCCGGAAGTCCCCCAGGCTCCCTTTCACCTCCAGGACCTCGGCGTAGGTGAGGAGGTGGATGTTGGGGTGATCGGCCACATCGGCCATCTTCGGGGCCAGGATGCAGGAGGCGCAGTCCTCGGTGGGGAAGGTGCGCGACAGCTGGGCCATGTGGCCGCCGATGGTGGGCTTCTCCTCCACGAGGTAGACCCGGAAGCCGGCGTTGGCAAGGTCCAGGGCCGCTTGAATCCCGGCGATCCCCCCGCCGATCACGAGCACCTCTTTCCCCACCGGGATCGTCTCCCGCTCCACGGGGCGCACCCGGCGGACCCGCTCCACCGCCATGGCGGTGAGGACCTTGGCCTTCTCCGTGGCCTCCGCGGGGGAGCGGTAGTGGGGCCAGGCGCTCTGTTCCCGGATGTTGGCCATCTCCACCAGGGCGGGGTTCAGGCCGGCCTTTTGGAGGACCTTCTCGAAGGTTCTCCCCTGGAACTGGGGGGAACAGGCCGCCACCACCACCCGATCCAACCTGTGCTGGCGGATATCGTCCAGGATGGCTCTTTGGCCGCTCTCGGAGCACATGTGGGTGATGCTGCGGACCACGACGACATCCGGGAGCCGCGAGGCGAAGCGGGCCACCTCCTCCACATCCACAACGTCGGAGATGTTCCCCCCGCAGTGACAAACGTAAACACCTATCCTCGGCACGGGTTCCACCTTTTTCTATAGTTGCAAAAATTTCGAACCACAAGGACATTCTAACGCCCCTTCCGGGAGCGCAAAAGGCCTGCTCACTCCCCCGAGGGAGGGCAGGCGGCATCACATATCCGGTCCGGGCAGTGGAGTGCCGGGAGGGCCTCTGCCACCAGCTTCCCGATGGGGTTCCCACCCCGGGCCAGGAAGTGGGCGAGCTGGGCGTGGAGGCACTTTATCCGCAGGGGGTTGCGCAGGCCGGCGATCCCGGTCTCCACCGCATTCAGGGCCCCCACCCGCTCCAGGAAGGCCCGGTCCTCCGGGGAGAGGAGGGCGAGCCTCTCCTGCCGATATTCCTCCTGGGCCCTGAGGTAACCCTCCCGGAGTTTTTCGTCCTCGAGGAGCTCACGTTCCAGCCTCTTCACCCATCCGGCGGCCTCCAGGCGCCCCACCTCCCGCACCAGGTACGGACAGGTGAGCCAGAAGAGGGTGGGGAAAACCTCAAAACCCCCTTCCCAGCGGCGCAAGGGATGGTTCACCGTGACCTGGGGGTAACCCCAAGGACATTCGGCGGCGATCCCTACCACGCCCCGGGGCTCCCGCTGGAGCTGCCAACGGATGACCCTCAGGTCCCTGGGGGTCGGGGGACGGTCCATTTGGGGGCCAGGGCCCAGGCCAGGGCCCACTCCCGCAGGGAGACCTCCCCGGCCCGGGGGATCCCCAGAGGCCGGAAGGCCCGCAGCAGAAGCCTCACCCCCTCCTCGACCTCCACCTTCCGCCCCAGGATCCCCGAGATGGATCCGGTGGGGCTCGGGTTGGAGGGCACGCCGGAGGGGGAATAACCAGGCTGTAGGGCCTTGAGCACCCTCTCCATGGGCAGGCGATCCTCCCAGAGGATGAGGGTTCCGTGGTAGAGGAGGCCCCGGTGGCGGAACTGGGCCATGCCGGAAATTTTCAGCCCCTCGACGAATACCGCCCCCTCCTTAACCTCAGCCCTCAATCCCCAACGGGCCCGCAGGGCCTCGGCCAGGAGCTCCCCCACGAGCTCGTGAGCCCGGCGGACATCGTTCCAGGGGCCGTCCAGGGGGAGGAACAGGGAGAAGTTCAGGTTCCCTGGGTGGTGGTAGACGGCGCCGCCGCCGCTGGGGCGTCGCACCACCGGGATGTGGAAACGGCGGCAAAGCTCGAGGTCGGCCTCCTCCTCGGGACGTTGTCCCCGGCCGATGACGATGGAGCGGGGGTTGCGCCAGATCCGCAGGGTGGGAGGGACGAGATCCGAAGCATAGGCCCGCAGGATGGCCTCCTCCAGGGCCAGGTTCTCGGCCGGCTCCCGCAGCGCCAGGTCCACGATCACCCGCATCCCACAAGCTCCCTGTAGATCTCGCCTGCCCGGAAGGACGTCCGGGCCAAGGGGCTCGCCACCACTGCCCGGAATCCCATCGCCAACGCCTCCTCCCGGAGCTCCGCGAACTCCTCGGGCCTGAGGTACCGGTCCACCGGCACCTGGGAAGGGGTGGGGCGCAGGTACTGGCCCAGGACCAGGATATCCACCCCAACCTCCCGGAGGTCGGCCATGGCCTCGCGTACCTCGCTCTCCTCCTCCCCCAGCCCCAGGATGAGGGAGGATTTGGTGAGGATCCCCGGCGAGAGTTCCTTCAGCTTCCGCAGGACCTCCAGGGATAGATCGTAGGAGGCGCGCCTGTCCCGCACCGCTGGGGTGAGGCGACGGACCGTCTCCAGGTTGTGTCCCACCACCGCCGGGCCCGCGGAGAGGACCTCCTCCAGGAGCTCCGTCCGTCCCCCGAAGTCCGGGATCAGGGCCTCCACTGCCGCCTCGGGATCCTCCCGGCGGACGGCGGCGATGGTCTCTGCCCACAGGGAGGCGCCCATGTCAGGGAGGTCATCCCGGTCCACCGAGGTGAGCACCACGTAATCGAGCTTCAGGCGGCGGGCCGCCGCGGCCACCCGAGCAGGCTCCCCGGGGTCGGTGACCCCCCCAGGCCAGCCGGTCTTCACGGCGCAAAAGCGACAGGAACGGGTACAGACATCCCCCAGGATCATGAAGGTGGCGGTCCCTCGCGCCCAGCAATGGGGGAGGTTCGGGCAGCGGGCCGCCTGGCACACGGTGTGCAGTCCCATCTCCTCCAGGAGCTCCGACATCCCCCGGACTACCTCCGCCTCGGTTACCTCCACCCGTAGCCACGAGGGCCTCATCCCACCGCCTCCTTGAGCTCCGCCAGGGATGCCTCCCGGAGCCTCACCCCGAAGACCCGGGCGAAGTGGTCCAACATCCTCCCCCGCACCTCGTCCAGGGCCACCCTCCCTCCCAGCTCCCGGGCCAGGGAGGTGGAGCCCGCCCCGTAGATCCCGCAGGGAACGATATAAGAGAATCCATCCGGCACCGGATCCACGTTGAAACTCATCCCGTGGAGGGTCACCCAGGAACGCACGTACACCCCCACCGCGCCCAGCTTCCTTCCCCCGACCCAGACGCCGGGACGCCCGGGTATCCGGATGGCGGAGACGCCGTAATCCCAGGCGGTACGCAACATGACCTCCTCCAGGGAGCGCACATACCAACGGATGTCCTTCCGATAGCGGCGGAGATCCAGGATGGGGTAGAGGACCAACTGCCCCGGGCCGTGATAGGTGACATCGCCTCCCCGTTCGCTGGGGATCAAGGCGATCCCCTGCTCCCTGAGGAACTCCGGGTCGGCCAGGATGTGGCGTGGGTTCGCCCCCCGGCCCAGGGTGATCACCGGGGGGTGTTCCAAGGAGAGAACCACATCCTCCACGAGGCCCGCCCGCACCAAGCGATGCAGTTCCCGTTGGATCTTCCGGGCCTCCCCGTAGCCCACGAGGCCCAGGGGGATATGTTGGACCGTCCTCATCCACCTTCCTCCTCGATCTTTCCGATCACGTCCCCAGGGGCGGCGGTGCGTCCCTCCGGGACCAGGATGGCGAAGAGCCTGCCATGAACCGGGGCCTCGATGACGAACGTGGCCTTCTCCGCCTCCACCTCCGCCACGGCCTCCCCGGCCTGGACCTCGTCGCCCACATCGTGCAGCCACCGCACCACCTTCACCTCTTCCACATCCCCGAGGGGTGGCACGACGATATCCGCCACCTGCACCTCCTTTCACCGGGTCATTCTAAGTTATGGGGCACCTCGAAGAAACCCTTCTTCCAACCGTTGGGTTGTGGCCCCTCAAGGGCCGGGATAACTTTAGCGGAAAAACCTTGGGCGCGAGGGAGGTCGCAATGGCCAAAGTGATCCTGCCGCAGGGAGAGGTGTTGGAAGCCGCGGGGGTGAGCCTTCTGGAGCTTCTGCGGGAGCGGGGGCTCACCGATGCGGTGGTGGGGGCCCTTTACAGGGGCGAGCTCCGGGACATCCGGGATCCCCTGCCCACGGACGGCGAGGTCCGGGCCCTCACCCTCACGGATCCCGAGTCCCTGGAGATCCTGCGGCACACGGCGGCCCACGTGCTGGCTCAGGCGGTGAAACGCCTCTTCCCCGGGACGCGTCTGGGGATCGGTCCAGCCATCAGGGAGGGATTCTATTACGACTTCGAGTTCCCCGAGCCCATAACCCACGACGACCTCCCCCGGATCGAGGAGGAGATGCGAAGGATAGTGGCCGCCGATTACCCGGTGGAGCGCGTCCTCCTCCCCCGGGCCGAGGCGGAACGCTTGTTGCGGGAAGCCGGGGAGGTATACAAGCTGGAGCTCCTTTCCGAGATCCCCGGCGAGGAGATCTCCTTCTACAAGCAGGGCGAGTTCATGGACCTCTGTCGTGGCCCACACCTCCCTTCCACCGGCCTGGTGAAGCACTTCAAGCTGCTGGAGCTCGCCGGGGCCTATTGGCGGGGAGATGCCACCCGGATCATGCTCACCCGGATCTACGGCACGGCCTTTCCCAACGAGGAGGCCCTGAAAGCGTTCCTGGAAAGGAGAGAGGAGGCCAAGCGCCGGGACCACCGGGTCCTGGGGACCAAGCTCGATCTCTACTCTATCCACAACGAGATCGGCGCGGGGCTCGTCCTCTGGCACCCGAAAGGGGCCAGGGTACGCAGGACCATCGAGGAGTTCTGGATCGCCGAGCACGAGAGGGAGGGTTATCAACTGGTGTACACCCCTCACATCGGCCGGGCCCGACTCTGGGAGATCTCCGGCCACCTCGATTTCTACCGCGAGAGCATGTATGCCCCCATGGACATCGAGGGTCAGGAGTACTTCATCAAACCCATGAACTGTCCCTTCCACATCGCCATCTACAAGAGCGATGTGCGTTCCTACCGGGACCTGCCCATCAAGTATGCCGAGCTCGGGACCGTTTACCGTTACGAGCGTTCCGGGGTCCTGCATGGGTTGCTGCGGGTGCGGGGCTTCACCCAAGATGACGCCCACATCATCTGCCGCCCCGATCAGGTGGAAGAGGAGATCCTAAAGGTGCTCCGCTTCGCCCTCAGGACCCTGCGGACTTTCGGCTTCGAGGAGTTCGCAGCGCACCTCTCCACTCGGCCGGCAAAGTTCGTGGGGAGGCCGGAGGACTGGGACCGGGCCACCGCTGCTCTCAAGGCGGCCTTGGAGGAAGAGGGGCTGGCCTACGATGTCAAGGAAGGGGAAGGGGCCTTCTACGGCCCCAAGATCGACATCGATATCGAGGATTCCCTGGGACGGGCCTGGCAGCTCTCCACCATCCAGTTCGATTTCAACTTGCCGGAGCGCTTCGATATGACCTACATCGGCAAGGACGGGCGCAAATACCGTCCCTACATGATCCACCGGGCCCTTTTGGGATCCCTGGAACGGTTTTTCGGGATCCTCATCGAACATTACGGGGGGGCGTTCCCGGTGTGGCTCGCACCGATCCAGGTGGTGGTGCTTCCCGTCACCGAAGATGTGTTCCCCTACGTCGAGGAGGTGGCTGGGAAGCTGCGGGAGGAGGGAATCCGGGCCGAGGCTTGGACCAAAAGCGGCAAGACCTTAAGGTACCTCATCCGGGAGGCCCAGCTCCAGAAGATCCCCTACATGCTCATCTGCGGCCCCCGGGAGGCCGAGGCCGGGGTGGTGGCCCTGCGGTTGCGCACCGGCGAGGACCTCGGCCAGCAAGACCTCGGGACCGTGATCGCCCGCATCCGGGAGCGGATCGCGACGAGATCCCGGGAACTCTGAGGCCCTTCAGCCGAAGAGGAGGGATCGCGGACGTGCTGAGCCCGCCAATAGGGCCTTCCCCCGTTGCACATCCTGGGCGATCTGTGCCCTGAGGGCCTCCGGTCCGGGGAAGGCTCGGTCCTCGCGGAGGTAAGCGAGGAGGTGGACCTCCACCTCGCCCCGGGGATCCGGACAGGGGGGGCGGAAGAGGTGGAGCTCGGCCGCGGGGGGAAGTTCCGGGAAGGTGGGCCGCTCCCCGAGGTAGAAAAGCCCTGCCCCGTCTCCTTCCTCCCAGAAGGCCCAGGCCAGATACACCCCGGCTTTGGGCCGCAGGAGCTCCGGCGCTAGCTCCAGGTTAACCGTGGGGAAACCGAGTTTTCTCCCCAGTCCCGTCCCGGCCACTGGCCTGCCGTAGAGGAGCGGTTGACGCCCCAAGAGCCGGGCCGCCCCTTTCACATCCCCCTCCCGCAGCCGCTCCCGGATATAGCGGGAGGAGATGGGCACGGGGCCGGCGGTGATGGGAGGAAGGACCTCCACCCGGATGCCCCTGGTCTCGCCCCATTCAAGGGCGAAACGGGGATCCCCCTCGCGATCCCTGCCGAACCGGTGCCCCGGCCCCATGACGAGAGCTTGCAGATCCCTCTCCACGCGTAGCCATTCCAGGAAGTCCCCGGCCGGAAGATCCCGGACGGCCTCGAAATCCAGCGCTTCCACCTCATCGGCCTCCCGCCGCAGCAGGCGTTCTTTTATGGCGTTGGGGAGGAGGGCATCCCTGGATTGCCGGAAGGTGCAGACCAGGAAGTCGAGCCCCCCTTCCCGGGCGATCTCCCGTCCCCGGCGCAAGAGAAGCCGGTGGGCGATGTGAAGGCCGTCGAACTTCCCCACGGCGATGACCCGTCCCATCCCCTGGATCTCAGTAGGTGCCTTCGGCCACGATCACCCAGGAGTCCTCCCCATCCCGACGGGAGGCGTAGGCGATCTCCTTGCCGTCGGGGGACCAGGCGGGGAAGTTGTCGAGCCACTTGTCCCGGGTAAAAGGGGTTATCTCGGCACCGTTGGTGCGCATGACCCATATGTCGATGTTCTGGGCCCGGTTGGAAGCGAAGGCGATCCACCTGCCATCAGGGGAGAAGCGGGGGCACCAATCGAAGAAGATGTCCTCGGTGAGCTGGGAGATATCGCCGGTACCGATCCGTACTACGAAGATATCCCAGCTGTCCCCGAGGAGGCCAGCGAAGGCCAGGTACTCGCCATCCGGGGAGAAATCCAGAGTGGCCTTGGGCCAGGGTGAGTCGAGGACCTTCTTCCAGGTGCCATCCGCCAGGTTATAGATCCAGATGCCGCTTTTCCCGTCCTTCTCAGCGATCACAGCCAAACGCTTTCCGTCCGTCGCCGGGGCCGGGAAACGGTAATTCACCCCCTCCTCGGAGAGGAGGACCTCGCACTTCCCCGACAGATCCCCCTCTTTGACCACGGAGTAGCGGCCCTCCAGGGCGGTGTAAAAGAAATGCTCTCCGTCGGGTCCAAAGCGGGCCCACTCCACCGTCCCCTCGTCCGTGAGCCGACGGAAGTTCGCCTGGCCTGGCGTAACGACATACACGTCCCCCTCCTGGACGAAAAGCCAAAGGTCCCCTCCAGGAGACCAATCCAGGGAGCTTAGGGAGATGTAACCCGCCTGTGCTCCTAGACCGAGGAAGGCGAAGAAAAGGATCCGGAGCCACTTCATGGCGAAATCATTTTAGGCCCCTGTCTCCTCTAGGCCAAATGTTCTCGGAGGGGCCCTGTTAAAAAACGGGGCCTCTCCTTTTGGGCAAACTTCCTGCGGGACCTCGGCCGAGTTTCAGGAAACTGGGACACCTCCTCAAGGCCAAGGGGATCATGGGAAAGCACC
>CAYTCK010000030.1:0-13573 GCA_964436445.1 uncultured Thermotogaceae bacterium
GGGAAACACGTATACTGCCGGAAAAAGGGGGTGACACATGCGTATCTTCTCCGGCATACAACCCACAGGTGTCCTGCATCTCGGCAATTATTTTGGGGCGATAAAGCAATGGGTGGAACTTCAGGAGGGAAACGAGTGCTTCTACTGCATCGTGGATTATCACGCCCTCACCAACGAGAGCTCACGGCCCGATGAGTTGCGGCGCGCCAAGGAGTCCCTCGCCCTGGACCTCCTAGCCTGCGGTATCGACCCGGAGAAATCGGTCCTCTTCGTGCAATCCGATGTCCCGGAGCACACCGAGCTCTGTTGGATACTGGGTTGTGTCACCTCTTACGGGGACCTCACCCGGATGACGCAGTTCAAGCAGAAGGCAAAGGAGCAGGAGTTCGTAAACGCGGGGCTCTTTTACTATCCCGTGCTTCAGGCAGCTGACATCCTCTTATACCTGGCAGATCACGTCCCGGTGGGGGAGGATCAGCTCCAACACCTGGAGCTCTCCCGGCGGATCGCCCGTCGTTTCAATTACCGGTTCGGGGATTTCTTCCCCGAGCCACAGCCTATCCTCTCCAAAGGTGCTCGAATCATGTCCCTGACCGATCCCTCCCGGAAGATGAGCAAGTCCTACGGGCCCGAGCATTACATCGGCCTCATGGAAGACGAGGAGTCTATCTACCGGAAAATCCGGTCTGCTGTGACCGATGTGGGCCTCACACCGGGCCAGGAGATGTCGCCTGGGGTGGCGAACCTCTTTACCATCTTGGAGCTCGTGGCTCCGGCGGAGGTGGTGGAGGACTTCCGGGAAAAACACAGGGCCGGGAAGCTCCTCTACAAGGACCTGAAGGAGACCCTCTACCGCTACCTCATGGAGGCCCTGGCTCCTATCCGGGAGCGGCGCCGGGAGCTGGAGGCAAGGGGGGAGATCGAGGAGATCCTGGCCGCTGGAGCGGAGCGGGCCCGGAAGATAGCCCGGGAGGTCATCCGGGAGGTCCGCGCTCGGGTGGGCCTTGATTGAGATTCCAGGGCCTGAACCGAGGCTCAACTTCCCGCTAAGGCGGCGATGATCTCCTGCAGGAAGCGGGGGAGGTCCCTGGGGATCTGGGCGGTTATGAGGTTCCCGTCCCGCACCACCGGCTCGTCCACCCAAGTAGCACCGGCGTTCTCCAGGTCGTCCCGGATGGAGAAGAAGCTTGTGACCCTTCTTCCCCTTAGGATCCCGGCCGACGCCAGGACCCAGGGGCCGTGGCAGATGGCGGCCACCACCTTCCCGGACCGGCCGAGCTCCCCCACGAACTCCACCAACTTCCGGGAACGGCGGATGTAGTCCGGGGCATACCCCCCCGGCACCACCACCCCGTGGAAACCGGCGGGATCGACTTCCTCGGCCCCGAGCTCCGCCGTGGCCGGATAGCCCAGTTTGCTTTTGTACTCCCGCCGCTCTGGGCCCACGGCCACCACCTCGGCCCCGGCCTCCCGGAGGCGGAGGTAGGGATACCAGAACTCGAGTTCCTGGTACATGTCGGCCACCAACACCGCTACCTTTTTCCCTTCCAGCATATGCACCGCCTCAGTCCCGGATCAGCCACACCTCATCGGTATCCAACCGTGCCCGGCCCACGGCGGCCCGCTTGAGGCGATCCATGATGGCCAACCCCAGCCCCTCCTCCGGCACTGGCTCCGCCACCAGGGCGGAGAACCCCAAGGAATCCAAACGCCGCAGCAGGGAGAAAAAGCGGGCGGCCGCCTGGCGCAGGTCACCCTCCGGCGAGAGGACCTCGACCCTGCCGAAGCCGAGTTTCGGACTACGGAAAGCAAGGAGCCCGCAACGGGACCTGGGCATGGGATTCCAGGTAGGCTCAGGCCGGCCCGGCTCCAGGAGGAAAAGCGGTGTGGAGGGCACATAGTGCCGCCTGAGGGTCCCGGGGGACGCCGAACGCCCCACGAAGGGCTCGACCTTGAGCTCCCCCACTAGCTCCCGCAGAGCCTCCAGGGGCGTCCCCCCGAGCCGCAACACCCGGGGTGGGTTTTCCACCAGAGAAAGCACCGTGGACTCGATCCCCACCGGGGTGTCCCCACAAGCCAGGACCGCGTCGATCCTGCCGGCGAGTTCCTCGAGGACGTGCTGATGGTGGGTGGGGCTCGGGCGGCCGAAACGGTTGGCCGAGGGAGCGGCCACGGGGACACCCGCAGCCCGGATGAGCCCCAGGGCCACCGGATGGTCCGGCATCCGGATCGCCACCGTGGGGAGCCCGGCGGTGACGATATCCGGAACGATGCCCTTCTTGGGCAGGACCAAGGTCAGGGGGCCGGGCCAGAAACGTTCCATCAGCTTGCGAGCCAACGGTGGGACCTGGCTCCAGAGGCCCTCGGCCTCCCGGGGCGAGGACACGTGGACGATAATGGGATCGAACCGTGGCCTTCCCTTGGCTTCGTAGATCTTGGCCACCGCTTCGGCGGAAAGAGCGTTGGCCCCAAGTCCGTAAACCGTTTCCGTGGGAAAGGCCACCAACCCCCCCCGACGGATGATCTCCCCGGCCTCCCCGAGCCCGGCGGCGTTCGGCTCCAGGACCTTGGTCTCCACGCCCCAATCCTAGCACCGGGGATGGCCTTTTCCAGGGGCGGCCTGATCGATCACCAGGATGCTGGATCCTGACGATAATAGGTCGACAGCTCCCGGTAGAGGCCGGGATGTCCCGCCTGCAGCTCCCGGGGACACATGAAGAAGGCCTCGGTGGCCACAGCGAAGAACTCGGCAGGACTACGGGCCCCGTAGGGATCGAGAAGGGTTTCCTTCCCCATCTCAAGGGCATCCTGAAGGCGGGCGTATTCCCGGGAGAAGGTCGCAGCCCAGCTGCGGTACATCTCCGGACTGGGCAAGGCCGGTGCCCCCTCGGCGAAGCCGTCCTCGTAGTCGAGCTGGTGGGCGAACTCGTGGAGGATGATGTTGCGACAGCCCAATTCCCCCCGGGCGCTCCGACGGGCTTCCTCCCAGGAAAGGACCACCGGACCCCGCTGCCAGGATTCGCCGCTACGGGCCTCGTATCCCTCGATCACCACCCCGCCAGCCCCCATGACTCGCTGGGGGGCGAGGTATGTGGTGGGGAAGAGGATCACCGTGCGGAAATGGGGGTAGTAATCCGTCGGCCGGTGCAGGAGGAGAAGGGCGGCATGGGCAAGGACCACGAGCCGCATCTCCTGGGAGACCTCGATCCCCCACGCTCCCAGGAACCGCTTCTCCGCCAGGAGCACCTGGAGGTGTCCATGGAGTTCCTCGCGGTCCCTTAGGGGAAGGCGGCGGTAGAGCAGGACCTCCTGCTCCAGGACCCAGCGCCACTCCCGGGGAATACCCTGGCGGCGCAACCTCCGACGGCGCAATCCCTTTAGCCCGAACATCCACTGGAACCTTAGGCAGCTTTCCCCCAGCACGCAACCGTGACCACTCCCACGGGCGGATGTCCGCTTGTCCCGCTCCCGGTGCCGGGGGTAAGATGGGAAAGATGGCCGGGGGGAATAACGAGGAAATCCGTCCCATTCCCAAAAACAGGGAAGCGGAGCAGGTGGTTCTCGGGAGCGCCTTGCTGGAGCCGGCCCAGGCGCTCCCGGTGTTGGTGGGGTATCTGCGGCCGGAACACTTCTACTTCCCTGCCCACCAGGAGATCTACCGGGCCATCCTCCACCTCTACGAGCACGGAAAGCTCCCGGATCTGATCAACGTGGCCAACCTCCTGGAGGAGAGGGGGAAGCTAGAGAAGGTAGGGGGAAGGACCTATCTCGCCGAGCTCATCTCCCGGGTCCCCACGGTGGCCGCTCTGGAGCATTACGCTGAGATCGTTCGCACCAAGGCCCTGCGCCGGGCCCTGATCGACGGGGGCGGGCGGATCATGGAGCTCGGTTACCGGGAGGAACTCCCCATCGATGACGTGTTGGACCGCGCGGAAGGGATAATCTTCGAGATCGCGCAGCGGGAGACCCCCAACGACTATGTGG
Source organism: uncultured Thermotogaceae bacterium (assembly GCA_964436445.1). Lineage (GTDB taxonomy): Bacteria > Bipolaricaulota > Bipolaricaulia > Bipolaricaulales > Bipolaricaulaceae > CAYTCK01. The sequence goes on from CAYTCK010000030.1 coordinate 3,985, forward strand.
TGCTCAAGGACTTCCTCTACGAGCACATCGAGCAGCTGGAGGAGCGCCATAAGGACCCCAAACGCCATCCCGTGGCAGCCATCTCCACGGGCTTCACCGAGTTCGATTACTACACGGGCGGTTTCCACCCTTCGGACTTCATCGTCATCGCCGGCCGGCCCGGCACTGGGAAGACTTCCTTCGCCCTGAGTTTGGTACAGAACATCGCCGTGCAACAGAAGAAAAAGGTGGGCCTTTTCTCCTTGGAGATGACCAAGGAACAGGTCCTGGAAAGGCTGCTGTGTGCGGAGGCCAAGGTAGACCTCCATCGGCTCCGGACCGGTTACCTTCCCCCGCCCAAATGGGCCGCCATCGCGGAGGCGGCGAGCCGCCTCCACGAGGCGGTGATCCTGGTGGACGATACCCCGGGGATCTCGGTTTTAGAGATCAAGGCCAAGTCCCGGCGGATGGCCATGGAGCAGGGGTTGGACCTTCTGATCGTGGATTACCTGCAGCTCGTGGAGGCCGGGATCAGGGCCGATACCCGGGAGCAGGAGATCGCTTATATCTCCCGCTCCCTGAAGTCCTTGGCCCGAGAGCTCCGGATCCCTCTGATCGCCTGTTCCCAGCTCAATCGCGCTGTGGAGAAAAGGGACAAGAAGAGGCCTCAGCTTTCGGACCTGCGGGAGTCGGGAGCCATAGAGCAGGATGCTGATCTCGTGGTTCTCATTTACCGGCCCGATTACTACGAGGACCCCAATGTAACCGGGCCGGTATCGGAGACGGAGTTCATCATCGCCAAGCAACGCAACGGCCCCTTGGGATCGTTCAAGTTGCACTTTCACAAGTCTTACGCCACATTCTACGAGCCGGCCAAGGAAGAGGTTCCGTTCTAAAGAAAGGGGGTTGAATGGTTCCAAAAGAACTGCTTTACACCAAAAGCCACGAATGGGTCAAGCGCGAGGACGGCACGGTGCGGGTGGGGATCACCGATTACGCCCAGAAGAAACTCGGAGATGTGGTCTACGTGGAGTTCCCCCAAGTGGGGACGAAGGTGAAGAAGGGAGAGGCCGTGGTCACCGTGGAATCGGTGAAGGCCGCGGAATCGGTCTACGCCCCGGTTTCCGGCGAGGTGGTGGAGGTGAACGAGGCATTGAGCTCCTCTCCGGGCACGGTCAACCGGGACCCCTATGGTGAGGGGTGGCTCTTCGTCCTCAAGATGGACGATCCTGCGGAGCTGGAGGAATTGCTGGGGCCCGAAGAGTACGCCTCCATCGCCGGCGAGGGCTGATGGAGTACATCCCCCATACCCCTGAGGATATCCGGAGGATGCTCCGGACCATCGGGGTCCCCTCGGTGGAGGACCTCTTCCGGGATATCCCCGAGGAGATAAGGCGTGGGTACCGTCCCTTGGGGCTTCCGGGGAGCTCGGAACCCGAGGTCCGGAGGCGTTTCCAGGAGCTATCACGGCGGAACCGCGCCCTGGTCCCCTTCCTGGGCGGTGGGCTTTACGATCACTACATCCCGGCAGTGGTGGATGAGATCGCCGGCCGATCCGAGTTCTACACCGCCTACACCCCCTACCAGGCGGAGGTCTCCCAAGGGACCCTCACCTGGATGTTCGAGTACCAGACGATGATCTGCGAGCTCACGGGGATGGATGTGGCCAACGCCTCCATGTACGACGGGGCCACGGCCCTGGCGGAGGCGGTCCTCATGGCCCGCAGGATCGTGGGGGGGGACCGGGTCCTCGTCCCCCGTTCCCTGAATCCATTCCATCGGGAGGTCCTGGCCACATACGCCCACGGGGCGGGGATCGAGCTGGTGGAGGTTCCCTTCGGGGACGATGGGCGTTTGGTCCTCGAAGATGTCCCAGAGGGGACTATCGCCCTCGTGGTGCAGCAGCCCAACGGCCTGGGGATCATCGAGGACCTCTCAGGGCTCAAGGAACGCTTGGGGAAAGCGTTCCTCATCGTCTCCGTATATCCCATCGCCTTAGGGATACTGGAACCACCGGGTAGCTTCGGAGCCGATATCGTGGTGGGGGAAGGACAGCCCCTGGGGAACCCCCTCTCCTTCGGGGGGCCGCTCTTGGGGATCTTCGCCACCAGGAAGGAATACCTGCGGATGATGCCGGGCCGTGTCTCCGGACGCACCGTCGATGTGGAAGGCAGAGAGGGTTACGTCATGACCCTCCAAACCCGGGAGCAACACATCCGGAGGGAGCGGGCTACCTCCAACATCTGCACCAACTCCGCCCTCTGCGCCCTGCGGGCCACGGTGTATCTTGCCTCCCTGGGGCCGGAGGGGCTGCGGCAGGTGGCCCTCCTCTGCCTGGAGCGGGCCCATGACCTCGCGGAGGCGATCCAGGAGATCCCGGGATTCGAACTGGCTTTGAGAGGTCCCTTCTTCAACGAGTTCGCCGTGCGCTGCCCCGATCCGGAGGGGACGGTGCGGAGGCTTCAGCGCCACGGCTTCGCCGTGGCGCCACCGGAGTTCGTGGAGAGGATGGGCGTCCAGGACGCCTTTTCGGTGGCGGTCACGGAGAAGCGCACCCCGGAGGAGATCGAGGCCTTCGTGCAGGCCCTGAGGGGAGACTGATGGCAACGATCTACAGCAAAGGGAAAGCCGGAAGGAAGGCCACCTCCTGGCCGCGTCTGCGGCGGTCCCCGGATGAGCTCCTCGGTTACATCCCCGAGGGAATGAGGCGAAGGGAGCTCCCAAGGCTCCCCCAGGTCTCCCAGGGTGAGTTGGTACGCCACTACACCGCCCTCTCCCGAATGAACTACGGTGTGGACACGGGGTTTTACCCCTTGGGCTCCTGCACCATGAAGTACAATCCCAAGCTCCACGAGATCATAGCCCGGGACCCGGGCTTCACGGAGCTTCACCCTCTTTTCCCCGAGGAGGCAGTTCAGGGGATCCTGGAGGCACTGTGGCAGCTGGGGGAGTTCCTCAAGGGTATCGCGGGGATGCCGGGGATAACACTCCAGCCGGCGGCGGGAGCCCATGGGGAGCTCACCGGGATGCTTCTCATCAAGCGTTACTTCGAGGACAGGGGCGAGCTCGGGAAGCGCACGGTGATACTGCTCCCCGACTCGGCCCACGGCACGAACCCAGCCTCGGCAGCCATGGCCGGCTTTCGAGTGGTCCCGGTCCCCTCGAATGAGGAGGGGACTGTGGACTTGAAGGCCCTGGAGGAGCGCCTGGGGGAGGATGTGGCCGGGATCATGCTCACCGTCCCCAACACGCTGGGGATCTTTGAGCGGGACATCCTCACCATCACCCGGATGGTCCACGAGGTCGGGGGGCTCTGCTACTTCGATGGGGCGAACCTCAACGCCTTCCTGGGACGGGCCCGTCCTGGCGACATGGGAGCCGACATCTTCCACTTCAATCTCCACAAGACATTCTCCACCCCCCACGGTGGGGGAGGGCCCGGGGCCGGCCCGTTGGCCGTCTCCGAGAGTCTCATCCCTTATCTTCCCGTGCCCCAGATCGTGCGCGAGGGGGACCGCTTCACCCTCTCCTACGATCTCCCCAAGTCCATCGGCAAGGTCCATCCCTTCCTCGGGAACGCACTGGTGATGCTCAAGGCCCTTGCCTACATCCTCACCCTGGGGGACGAGGGCCTGCGGGAGGTCTCCACAGGGGCGGTACTAGCGGCGAATTACCTCCGCGTGAGGCTCCGAGAAGCGTACAGGATACCCTACGACGGCCTCTGCAAACACGAGTTCGTGGCCTCGACGAAAGGGCTGGGGGTCAAGGCTTTGGACGTGGCAAAGCGGCTGATAGACTACGGTTTCCATCCGCCCACCATCTATTTCCCCTTGATCGTGGAAGAGGCGCTGATGATCGAGCCCACGGAAACGGAGACCGTGGAGACCCTGGATGCCTTCGCCGAGGCGATGCTCCGTATCGCGAAAGAAGCGCGCGAGTCCCCGGAACTCCTCCACGCAGCACCCCACGACACACCGGTGCGCCGGCTGGACGAGGTACGGGCAGCCCGGGAGCCTATCCTGCGGGAACCCTGGACCTCCCAAGGGTAGGGTTGTCGTCATCGCCCTTTTCCGCTAGCTTCTCCGACACAGCGAGGAGGTGCCCATGGAACTGGATCGCCGGAAGGCACTCGAGCTCGTGAGAAGTAGGGTCAAGAACGCGAACCTCGTGAAGCATATGCTGGCCGTGGAGGCTGCCATGCGGGCCCTGGCACCCCGGTTCGGGGGGGATCCGGATCGTTGGGGCCTGGCCGGGCTCCTCCATGATCTAGACTACGAAGAGACGAGAAACACTCCGGAGCGTCACGCCCTGGTGACGGTGGAGGAGCTGCGGGGGATGGGCTTTGACGATACCGAGGTGTTGAATGCCATTTTGGCCCACGCGGGGAAGAAGACGCCCGAGACCCCGATGGAATGGGCCATTTATTCCGTGGATCCCCTCACGGGCTTGATCGTCGCTGCCGCCCTGGTTCATCCGCAGAAGCTTTCCGGCCTCCAGGTAGAGAACGTCCTCAAGCGGTACAAGGAGAAGGCCTTCGCCCGCTCCGCGAACCGGGAGGCCATCGCCGCCTGCCGCAACCTGGGGATGGAGCTTCCCGAGTTCGTGGGGGTGGTACTCGAGGCCATGAAGGGGATCCGGGATGAGCTTGGCCTTTAAAGGAGCAGGGATGGGGGTAAAGCACCTTGGTGTCTACTGGTTGCTCCTTCTGGCATTCGCGGTGGCTTCGCTAGGGGCGACTACGGGGAAACTTCTTCCCCAAGCTGAAAAACTCTATTCGGAGCGCTACAAACTGCCGGTGCTGGAGGAGCTCATCTCGCTGTATGAGGCTGCCTTGGCCAAGGCGCCGGAGGATGAGGAACTTCTCTCCCGGCTGGCCCAGTTCTGGTACGAAAAGGCCATGTTGGTACCTGAGGACGAGAAGAAGGCCTGTTTCGAGCGTGCCCGGGACTACGCTCTGGCGGCCCTGCGGACGGAGCCGGAGTTCGCTGCGGTGGAGAAGGAGAAGGGTCTTGCCGCGGCCATGGCGGTGGCCACTGATCCCGCCGCCCTCCTCTGGTACGCCAACGCCCAGGGGCAACTCCTGGGGATGATCAGTCCCTTGAAGGCCTTCAGGCTGATGAAGCCGGTGCAAGCGGCCTACCAGCGCATCGTGGAGATCGATCCTTGTTTTTGGGGATGTTCGGCCATCCACTCCCTGGGCGCCCTGGAAGCTCATCTCGCCACTACCCCAGTGGTGAAGCTCTTCTTCCACGCGAGCTTGGAGAAGGCCAGGGAATACTTTCAGGAGGCTATCGAGCGCTGCCCCGATTATCTGGAGAACTACTACATCTTTGCGCGGGATTATGCTGTCCCCAAAAAGGACAGGACCCTCTTCCACGATCTGCTAGAACATGTCTTGGAGGCTCCTATCGGGGATTGGCCTTTCTGGAACCGCAACGCCAAGCTGGCAGCCCGCGGTCTTCTCTCTCAAGAGGAGGAACTCTTCCGCTGATTTCTTGTACCCCTTTGCCGGCAGGGATGTAACAGAGAGGGCGGGGCACGTGCCCCGCCCTCGATCCCGGTCAATGGGAAAGGTCTCTATTGGCCCTGGACCTCAGCTGCCAAGCGACCGAGGAGGAGACGGTCAAGCTGGGCGGTGAGGATCCGGAGCTTCAGGAGGTGCCTGCCGAGCTCCAGCCGCTCCGGGGCCTGGGCCCTCTGGGCTTGAGCCGGGTGCCCGATCGCCCCGCGGACCTCCTCCATGAGGCCCCGAACGATACGGCGGAACTTGGCAGCCTCCTCCGGGGATAAGGCCGCTTCTGCCCCCTTGAGATAGGCCTCGATCTTCGTCCTCAACTCCGGCGGGACGGGGGCCATAGCCCTCCTTCCAGCCGCGGGACCTTTGGGACCAAGATGGGGACGGGCTTGAATGGCTTTGCCCAAGGAGACCTCGTTCAGGCGATGTAGAGCGAGATCCAGGACGATGATCTCCATGGCGACCCCCTCCTTTACCTCGGCCCCTGCCTTCTCCTTGAGCGCAGCTAGGGTCTTATCGATCAGTGCCAAGGGCCGGGAGAGGGTGCCCTTGAGGGCTGGGAGATCGCCCAGGGTACCCTCGAGGGCCTTTACCTCCTGGGCGATGGCCTTAAGAAGCTCGGGAAGGGATTCGAAGCGAGCGACCGCCATCCCCTTCGGCCCATGGAGCCCTGGGTCCACTTGGGCAAGGGAAGCGAATCCCACCAGGGACACCACCGCAAGGGAGATCGCCAAACTCTTCTTCAACATCGCTACCTCCTTTTCGCTTTTTCCGGCCTCTCGGGGCCGGTGATCTGGAGGGCAGGATAGTGGGGAGACGATCTCCGGGGAACCACAGGGAAGTAAAAACCCGGTTAAACCCACGTTGAGGAGTTGTTGATGCCAGGAGTATCCCTTACCTTATCCCTGTGTCCATGGGGATTCCCAAGCGGAAGCTCCTCTTCTGGAGTGTGGTCGGACTCTGTCTGATCGTGGTGTGGCTTCCCCTCCCCTGGCTCGGGAGAATCGGGGCCGGAGCGGCCCGGGATTTCGCGGAACGGAGCACCGACTACGTGGTCGCTTTCGCCGATGCCGCCGCAGCTTGGCTCGAAAGCGGGGACCGGGAGATGTTGGAGTTGGCAGTGAAGACCATGCTCCTCGGGAGCGCCCTTCAGGTATCGGTTGTTAAGGAAGGGAAAACGGTGATCGAGGAATCCCTGCTGCGGGATCTTCTGCCCCTGCCCGAGGATATCCCCCGGGATACCGTGGCCTCCTTCCGCAGGTGGGCTGGCCACTACCTCTTGGAGGTGCTTTCCCCCCTTGGGGACAGGGGGTATGTCCAGGTCTGTTTGGACGCCTCCTTCCTCATCGCTGCCGGCAGGGCACGCCTGGCTCTCGGGGCTGGCATCGCTTTGGCCGTGGACATCCTGATCCTTGGGTTGATCTTCGTCTTCCGTACCCGTGCAGGGGAAAGGGAGGTCCCCCAGCGCCGGGAAGGGATCCTGGAGGTGGGCGGCCTGGTAGTGGATGAGCTCCAGAAGCAGGTCTCTCTTCTGGGCAGGCCCGTGCGGCTTTCCCCAAAACAGTTCGAACTCCTTTCGCTTCTCGCCTCCCAGCCGGGGAAGGTTTTCTCCGACAGGGAGATCCTGGGGCGACTTTGGAGCAGCTCCCGCTACGCCAACTCGAAGGACGTCAAACAATACATCTACCTTTTACGCCGGCGGCTGGGGGAGGCGGTTCCGGGAGGGGAACGGATCATCGTCACCGTGCCTGGCTTCGGCTACAAGCTGGTCTCCCCCGACGAGGCAGGTTTGACCTCCCGTTGATACCCCTTGGACCGCCACTCGGTTACCCTATGGGGGTGATGCGAAAGGTGAGCTATATCCTGCTCTTTCTGGCCCTCATCCCGGCCGTTGCGGGCCCCCAGGGGATGCAACAGCCCTTGGCCCAGGATGCACCGGGTCAGGCTCTGGTCGGGATGCTGCGGGAGGTACGATTGGCCATGTACTTCTCCGCCCTCGCCATCCTCGCTCCCACCATCAAGGATCAACACCTGTACGCTCAGCAAGTGGTGAACATCTTGGAAGGATCAGAGGGCAAACATTTCATGGCCCACGGACAGGGAAAGGTGATGGGACTGATACCGGCGGTGGACCGCCTGCAGGACACGTTGCCCTCCTTGCCCGAACCCAGGATGAGGCGAGCCCTCTTCATTTTGGAAAACATCAGGGCATACCTCCGTTTCACCCTGGAAGAGGCCCTGGCCACGTTGGGAGGCAAGGATCTGCGTGTTGGAGCCGATCATATGAGGAAAGCCTTCGCCTTCCTCTACTTCGTATCCTCCGGGGAAGAGAGACCACCCTTGGGGGGCCTGCGGGCGCTGCTGCGCTACCTTCATTCACCCTCTCCCTGATACCCACTTCCTTGCAGGGAACCATGGGGAAAGGGTAATGTGATCCGGTAATGGAGGTAGGTCGGATCCGCCGGAAGGAGCTTCCTTATGCCCTGGCCCTCTGGCGCGCGAATTTCTCCGCCGATTGGGATCTGCGGGGAACCGATATCCAGGCCGTCGCACGGCTTTTTTCCCTCCTTCTTTCCTGCAGGCGTTTGCCTCTTTCCCTCCTCCAGCGCCTGGGAGTCCGTGCCGAGATCTGGGTCCTCCGGGACAAGGGGAAGGTTGTGGGCGTCTTGGGACAAATAGGCTATCGGATCCCTTACCTCCTGGGCCTGGTGATGGAACGCGGGGCCAGGGGATTGGCAAGGGTCAAGTGGTTCCTGGACGGGGTCTGTCAAGCTCTTGCCGAGGACGGATTCCGCTTCGCCCGGGCACTGGTTCCGCAGCAACACCCGGTGGTGAAGCTGGTCTTGCGGCTCGGTTGGGAGGTCCTGGGGGAGGTGCACGAATACGTTGTGGAGTTACATCCGCTTCCCAAGAAGCCTCCTCTAGAGATCCCGGTGGAGAGGCTGCGAGCGCGAGAGGAGGAACAACTGGCCCGGACCGCTCTCGCCGCTGCGGACATAAGGACCCTGCTTTCCCTGGAACGGAACTACGGGAGCAAGGTTGCCAGGCTCCTAGGCTTCCGGGATCTTTTTTTGGCCCCGCGAAGCGGCGGGAGAGAGATCGTAGCCGTCTCGGCCAACAGGTATCAGCGGATGGCCACCGTTCGCTCATTCAACCGGGGAGAGATCGTTCCCCTCCTGGAGAGGGCCTTGGACATCCTCAGGAGCTGGGGGAAGGAGCGGGCTCAGATCGGTCTCCTGGACCCAGCTCCGGAGGTCCGATGTCACGTGGAAGGGCAAGGAGGGAATCCCCAAGGTGTATGGCTTCAGCTCGTGAAAGACCTGACCCGATGAGCTGAAGAGTCCAAAGAAAAAAGGGGGATCTTGTCGTGACAAGACCCCCCTTTTTTCGCAACTACGTGATTTCAGTGGGGAATCACGTTCTTGGCCTGAGGGCCCTTAGAGGTCTGCTCGATCTCGAACTCGACCACCTGGCCCTCGCGCAGGGTCTTGAAACCGGCCATCTGGATGGCGGAGAAATGGACGAAGACGTCTGGACCGCCGTCCTGTTCGATGAAACCGTAACCCTTGGCTTGGTCGAACCACTTCACTTTACCCGTGGCCATTGGACTGCTCCCCTCCTTTCTTTTCTAGATTGGACCTGCTTCCCGTGCCTACTGCCTTGGGGAACACCCCAACGGCCACTTTGGCACTGCGCACGGTCCTGCTGAAAAGGACCTTAACTCATTTGTCCCCGAAGGTCAATCCCTGGGGCTCTGAGCTTCAGACATGACTTGAGACAAGAGATGCCGATGGGAAAGGGCACGTTCCACGACCTTACGGACCTCCACCCTGACCTTGAGCCTCAACAAAACGAAAAGCCCCGAGTAAAGCCGGTAAAAGACCATCTCCCACATCACCTCCCCCGGCACTAACAAAACCCGTTACGCGTCACGGAATAAAGGTCCCGGAAGCTCTCCTCGATCTCCATCCTTTTTCGGTAGATGGAGAGGGCTTCTTTGGGATCGAGATCGCGTTCTTGGTCTCCGGGGTTTCTCCGGAGTCAAGTCTTGAATCGTGAATCAAAAGACAAGACCTAACCCCGAACACATAAAGA
>CAYTCK010000031.1:0-13529 GCA_964436445.1 uncultured Thermotogaceae bacterium
ACCCTCCCGGTGCGGCGGACCTGGTCCCCCTCCTTTATGTGCTCGTCCGGCCCCAGAAGGGCCACCCCTACCGAGTCCTCCTCCAGATCCAAAACGAGCCCGTAGATCCCCCCAGGGAACTCCAGGAGCTCGGCGGACACCGCGTGTTCCAGCCCCCACACCCGGGCGATGCCATCCCCTACTTCCACCACGACCCCCACTTCCTCCATGTGGAGGTCCTGGCCGAAGTGCTTTATCTGCTCCTTAAGGATCGCCGCGATCTCGTCTTTTCGCGCTGCCATGGGCCTATCCTTTCAGCTCCGTCGCCAGGGCCTGGAGCCTCCCCGCGAGGGAGAGGTCGAACCTCTTGCCCAGGAGCCTGAGCTCTGCCCCGGCAAGGAGCTCCGGGGCCTCCTCCACCTCCAGGACCACCGGCTTCCCCAGGGTTTCCTCCAATATCCCCCTCAGCTTCGCCAACTCCTCATCCGAAAGAGGCATAGCGGTGCGCAAAAGCACGGAAACCAAGAGGCCCTCTTTTTCAGCCGCCTTGAGGAAAGCCCGCTGGATCAAGGGCAGGTAATCGAGGCGCCTTTTACGGGCCAGGAGTTTGAGGAAATTGAGGGTGTAGGGATGCACATGTTCTCCCAACGCCCGATCGAAGAATTCTTCCTTCAGTTCCACTGGAACCAGAGGATGCTCCAGGAACCGGTCGAGATCAGGGGTGGTCTCCCACAATCGGCGCAATAGCGCCAGATCTTCGCCTATCCGATCCAGGATCCCCTCCTCCCGGGCAAGGGAGTGGAGAGCTTTGGCGTAGCGTTCGGCAACCTCAGGGTCTTTCATTGCAGGAGACCCCGTTTGATCCCCTGGGCCATCTGCTCCAGGAGCCTCTCGTGGTCCTCCCGGCGAACCTCGCGGGAAAGCACTCGCGAGGCGGCGAGGATCACGAGTTCGGCGTACTGCCGCCTGAGCTCGGCGATGATTTCCTCCCTTTCCCGTTCGGCCTCGGCCCGGGCCTCCTCCAGGATCGCCTGGGCCTGGCGGCGGGCCTCAGCCCGGGCTTCCTTGAGGATCCTTTGCGCCTCGGCCTCGGCCCGGGACAGGATCTCTCGGGCCATACGGTTGGCCTCGGAGAGCTCCTCCTGACGCCGTTGGAGGAGCGCTTCGGCCTCCCTTTTCGCCTCCTCGGCCCGCTTGAGCCTCTCCTCCTCCAGGGCCCGACGGGAGTCCAACCAGTGGAGGGCCGGCTTGTAGAGGAACTTCGCCAAGAGGAAGACGATGAGGCCGAAGGTGACCAGGTTGAAGATCAGTGTCAGGTTGAGGTTCTTGACCACCGTGCCCCAGGAAAGCATCTTCTCCCCTTCAGACTACGAAAAGCAGGATAATGGCCACCACCAGAGAGTAGATCCCTGTGGATTCGGTGATAGCCTGGCCGATGATCATGGTCCGAAGGAGCGCACCCTCCATCTCGGGCTGCCGGGCCATGCCGTCCAGGGCATGGGCAGCGGCGATCCCCTCGCCGATGGCGGAGCCTATGGCCCCGATCCCCATGCCAAGCCCAGCGGCCAGGTATTTGGCCGCCTGAACGATGTGCTCGCCGCTTATCGCTGCCATGGATCCCCTCCTTTCAGTCCACGAAAAGCTTGATATATGTAGCCGCAAGCAGGGCGAAAACCAAGGCCTGGATGAACCCCACAAATATACCGAACCAGGCGTTCAAGATGGTCCCTGCCGCCACCCCGGCCGTGAAGATCACCGGGGCAAGGTACGGTCCCAACTTGGTGAACGCCTTGCCCGCCAGATCCAATACCACCGCCGTGAGGATGGATCCCCCCAATATGTTCCCGAAGAGACGGAAGGCGTGGGAGAGTGTCCGGCCGAAATCCCCGATCAGATTCATGGGGAGGAGGAACGGGTAGGGCTCGAGGTAGCTCCGCAGATGCCTCCGAAGCCCCTTTTGCCGCACGGCGTAGAAGTGGGACAGCCCGTAGACCATCACCGCCAGGCCCAGGGTGACGTTCAGGTTCTGAGTGGGGGCCTCGGCCTTGGGGACGATGGAGAGCCAGTTGGAAAGGAGGACGTAGAGGAAAAGGGTGGAAAGCAAGGGGAAGAGGGACCTCACCAATTCCGGTGACCTGAACCCCCCCAAGAGTTGTGTCTCCAGAAATTCCAACATAGCCTTCACGAAGACCGCCCGCCGCGAAAGGGGGGCCCCGGGGTCCCGAGGGAGCCCCCGGCGGAGCCAAAGAGCGAATCCTACCAAGATGATCCCCACCGCTATCCCCATGGCTACCGTCATTAGGTCCAGGGAGAGGAAACGGCGGGCCATGGGGGATGGGCCTGTGTACAGATGGAGGATCAGCTTCTTCCCCAAGTTGCCTACCATGGCGGTCCCCAGACCAGAAGCCCCAACCGCAACACGAAGCCCGGAAGGAGCATCCCCCCGCAGATGGCCAAGGGAGAGAGCCCCAGGGCGATCCCCAGCACCGCCAATGCCCCGTAAATCAGTATCCGAACCCCCCCCATGGTCCCCACCCAGGGGCCGAAGGCTCGCCCCCGGGGGATCCAAAGGAGGTACTGCCAGGCAAGCCACCTGCCCACAGCGATGACTCCTACCCCCCAGAGGAGGCCCAGCCCCCAACGCCAGCCCAGGGAAAGCCCCAGGATCAGGGCCAACAGGCCCCCTAGCCAGAGAGCGGGCCACAGGCCCAGAGCCCAAGGGGCCACGCCTGGGGGATAGGGTCCCCACCAAGGGGGCCTAAAGGGTGCGCATCTGCTCAGCCTTGCTCTCCACAAGGTCCTCGACCTTCTCAGTGTACTCCTGGGTGATCTTATCCAGCTGCTCCCGGAGGCGGCGGTGGTCGTCCTCGGGGATCTCCCCGTTTTCCTTCATCTCATCGAACTTTTCCTTGTACTCACGGCGGATATTTCGCAGGGCCACTTTGGCCTCCTCCCCCCGCTTTTTCACCAGCTTCACCAGCTCCTCCCGGCGCTCCTCCGAGAGCCGGGGAACGCTGATGCGGATCACATGGCCATCGGATTGGGGATTGAGGCCGAGACCCGCGGCCATGATGGCCTTCTCCATGGCCCCGATCTGGGAGCGATCGAAAGGCCGCACCACCAAAAGATCCGGATCCGGGGCGGTGATATGGGCGATGTGTTTCAGCGGTGTAGGGGTGCCGTAGTAATCCACTTTGATGTCCTCGATGAGGGCTGGGTTGGCCCTCCCCGTTTGCACCTTGGCGAGATCCGCCTCCAGGGCGGCGATGGTCTTATCCATACGTTTCCGGCACTCCACCAAGAGCTCATGTTCCATAGGCATCCCTCCTCCGCCTGCGGCTCCCGTAAAGTTAAGTTGAACTCCCTCCGGGGGCAACCGGGTGGAGGCACTTCAAGATAATGGTAGCCCCAAGAAGGACGGGAACGACGGCGGGAGGAATCCACGTCCCGGGTGGATTGTATTCGACGGCTGGGATGGTGGCATCTCACTCTGTCATCTCGGGGTGACAGGAGGCAGGGCAATCCAGGGGGTATAATTTTCCTTTTGAAAAGGAGGAAAACCGTGCGGAATGTGCATTTCAAGGCCATCGTTCTCCTGGTTTTGCCCTTGGCGTTGGGCGGCTGCTCTTTCCTCTACCCGAAGCAGCAACCGGTTCACTTCTACATGCCGGCCCTCGCCCCCGACGGCGAGAAATTGGTCTACATAGACAAGGGAGACGATAGCTACGAGATCTTCCTCTACGACCTGAAGACCGGGGAGGAGAAGCAGCTTACCCACAACTCCATCGACGAGATGTACCTCTCCTGGTCGCCCGACGGGAAGAAGATCGCTTACATGGCAAGTCAAGAGAAGGACAACCTCGATATCTTCGTCCTCGATGTGGAAACCGGCAAGATAAAGAGACTCACCACCGATTCAGCCGCGGATATAAACCCCAATTGGTCCGCTTCCGGGAGGATCGTCTTCAACTCCAACCGGGGCGGTTCCTGGGCCATCTACGCCATCAACCCCGACGGTACCGGTTTGGAGAAGCTCTCCCCGGAACGACCCCAGGAGAACACCTCGAAGTGAAGGAGTAAATGCCGCCCAAGGCGAGCCTCGTGGTCCTGGCCGCTGGCCGGGGCGTGCGTTTCGGGGGTGGGACCAACAAGGTCCTCCGTCCGTTGCTGGGGAAACCGCTCCTCCTGTGGGCCCTGGAGCCATTCCTCTCCCTCCCGGGGATCGAGGAGGCTGTGGTGGTAGCCCGTCCTGGGGAGGAAAGTGAGGTGGCCTCCCTGGTAGGGGAGCTCAGCGGGGACGTGCGGGTGGTTGCTGGTGGTGAGCGGCGCCAGGACTCCTCCCTGGCCGGGGTCCGGGCCGCCCGGGGCGAGATCGTCCTCATCCACGATGCCGCCCGTCCCCTGGTGGGGAGGGATCTCATCCTGCGGGTGCTCCAAGAAGCGGAGCGGTGGGGGGCCGCGGTTCCGGGGGTACCTGTTCGGGACACCATCCGTTATGGCACCGACGGCTTCTGGGAAGCCCGTGACGTCCCCCGCCGGGGGCTCTACCGGGTGCAAACCCCGCAGGGTTTTCGACGGGAGCTGATCCTGCGGGCCCTGGAGGAGACCCAGGACCTGGAGCTTACCGACGACGGGGCCGCGGTGCTGCATCTGGGGGAACGGGTGGCCCTGGTCCCCGGTGACCCATGGAATCTCAAGGTGACCTATCCGGACGATCTGAAGCTCGCCGAGCTCGTCCTCCGAGCCAGGGAGGCCGGAGGGTGAGGGGACCTTTGGTTTTGGGCATCCTGGGGAGCGCTCGGCGGCGGGGGAACAGCGGGACGCTCTTGGAAGAGGCCCTCGCCGGGGCCCGGGAGGCAGGTGCCCGAACACGGATCCTCTGGCCCGGCGGCATGAGCTTTGCTCCCTGTCGGGCCTGCGATCTCTGTTCCCGTGATGGCGAATGTGTGATCCGGGATGGGGCCTGGGAGGCCTATCGCTTGCTCGCTGAGGCGGCCGCGGTCGTGGTGGTAACGCCGATTTATTTCGGGGGGATCCCGGCTCAACTCAAGGCCCTGATCGATCGGGGACAGGCCCTTTACTTCCGCAAGTACCGCCTGGGGAGAGGGCGGGATCCCCGACCCGGAGCCCTTCTCTGCATCTCCGCCAGGAACGACCCTGCGTATCCCCGAAGCTGTAGCACGGTGATCCGCACCTGGTTCCGGGTGCTGGACATCGAGCTCGTGGAGGAGAGGTGTTTCCCAGGATATGAAGATCCCGGGGCCATCGCCGCCGATCCCGAGGCCCGGGCCTGGGCCCGGGAACTGGGAGGACGCTTGATTAAGTGGCTTTCCCGGGCCACGTTATAATCAGTCCGCATGGAAAACGATTTGGAGTGTCTTCTCGGTTCCCATCCGGATATATGGGTGAACCCACCGCGACGGAGATTGATTTCTGAGGCGATCCGTCGCCGGGAGGCCATCGTCACCCGGTCTGGGGCCTTGGCCACCTGGACCCCACCACATTCCACCGGCCGCAGGCCTCAGGATACCTACATCGTGGACCGCCCGGAGATCCACGACGACATCGATTGGGATTCTCCTTACTGCAATCCCATGTCCCCCGAGGTCTTCGCCGAGCTGTGGGACGATGCCTTGGCGCTCCTCTCCTGCAAGCGGAGGATCTACGTCACCCACCGGGCCCTGGGGGCTGATCCGATTTACACTTTGCGTGTTACCACCGTCACCGATAGGGCCTTACACGCCCTCTTCACCTACAACCTCTTCCGCGAACCGAACGAGGCAAAGGGGATCTTTGGGGAACGCACCTTCCAGCTCATCGTCCTCCCTTACGATCTGCTCGACCCCGAAAAGTATGAGGGGAAACTGCGTTTCGATGCTGAGACGAACACCACATCGAGGATCGCGGTGGCCATGGACTTCCAGGGGCTGCGGGGGGTGGTGATCGGATCGGCCTACATGGGTTCCGTCAAGAAGCTTCTCTTCACCGTGATGAACTTCCTCCTTCCCGGGGTGAGGGTCCTGCCGCTTCACTGTTCGGCCAACGTTGGCCCCGAAGGGGACGTTGCCCTTTTCTTAGGGCTTTCGGGAACCGGGAAGACCTCCCTTTCCACCGACCCGGACCGCTTCCTCATCGGGGACGATGAACACGGCTGGAGCGATTCCGGGGTCTTCAACCTCGAGGGGGGATGTTACGCCAAGCTCATCGGTCTTTCCCCGGAAAAGGAGCCTGGAATCTGGCATGCGGTGATGCACGAGGCACCGCCCCTGGAACACGGGGCGATCATCGAGAACGCCATGGTCTACCCCGACGGCACGGTGGACCTCGCCGACCGCCGCCTCACGGAGAACTCCCGGGCCTCGTACCCCCTCGCGTTCCTCCCCCGTGTGGCGCCGGGGGCCCGGGGTGGGCACCCTCGGGTGGTCTTCTTCCTCACCGCCGATGCCTACGGGGTCCTCCCCCCCATTGCCCGCCTCGATCCATCGGGGGCGATGTTCTGGTTCCTCATGGGCTACACCTCGAAGCTCGCAGGCACCGAGACGGGGGTCGTGGAGCCGGTGGCCACCTTCTCCCGGTTCTTCGGGGAGCCCTTCATGCCCCGGTTGCCGGAGGTCTACACGGGGATGCTCGGGGAAAAGCTTCGGAAACACGGGACCCGGGTGTACCTGGTGAACACCGGCTGGGTGGGAGGAGCGTATGGGGTGGGCGAAAGGATCGATATCTCCCTCACCCGGAGGATGATCGCCGCTGCCCTCTCCGGGGCGCTGGAGCGTGTGTCGTATCGGGAGGATCCGGTTTTCAAGCTTCGGGTTCCCCGGGAATGTCCCGGCGTACCCCGGGATATCCTGTGGCCGGAGAGGGTCTGGCGGGACAAAGGGGCCTTTCGCCGCAAAGCCGAGGAGCTCGCCCGGGCCTTTGCCGCCCATTTCCAACGGACATTCGCCGGGAAGCGGGTCCCCCCGGAGGTGGCCGCCCACTGCCCCGGCCTTTAGGGAATCTTATCCCGGCTAAGTCACGCGGTTTTTTTGAACCGGCGAGACGGTGGCCGTTAAAATGGCGCTGATGGCCAGGGATTGGTTGCGCCGGGATCTCATGGAAGGGGATCAGGCCCTTCGGGTGTTGCGCCCCAGGACCTTGGATGAGTTCGTGGGCCAGGAGAGGATCAAGGAGAGGCTCCGTATATACATCCAGGCCGCCAAAGAACGGGGCGAGCCCTTGGATCACGTGCTCCTTCTCTCCCCTCCGGGTTTGGGGAAGACAACCCTGGCCCACATCATCGCCAACGAGCTCGGGGTGAGGATCCAGGTCTCCTCGGGTCCGGCGATCGAGCGTCCCGGGGACCTGGCGGCGATCCTCACGCACCTCGAGGCCGGCGATGTCTTCTTCGTGGATGAGATCCACCGGCTCCGCCGCCAGGTGGAGGAGGTCCTGTATCCGGCCATGGAGGAGTGGAAGCTGGATATCGTCCTGGGGGAAGGGCCCCATGCCCGTTCCATCCGCCTGGATCTGGCCCCCTTTACCCTCGTGGGGGCCACGACCAGGGAAGGGATGCTCACTGCACCCCTGAGGGACAGGTTCGAGGTGATCTTCAGGCTGGAGTACTACAAGCCGGAGGAGTTGGCGGAGATCATCCGACGGGCCGGGGAGAGGCTGGGGTTGGAGGTGACACCAGAGGGAGCACTGGAGCTGGCGGCCCGGGCCAGAGGCACCCCTAGGATCGCCTTGAGGCTTCTGCGCCGAGCTCGGGACATGGCCCAAGTCCAGGGGAAAGGGGTGCTGGACCAGGAGATCGCGCGACGCACCCTGGAGCTCTTGGGGATCGACCATGAGGGCTTGGACGCCCTCGACCGGCGGATCCTGGAGGTGATCATCGACAAGTTCGATGGGGGACCGGTGGGCTTGGAGACCCTGGCCGCGGCTCTGGGGGAGGACAAGGATACCTTGCTGGAGTTTTACGAGCCCTATCTCATCTCCAAAGGGTTCCTACGGCGCACTCCCCAGGGCAGGGTGGCCACGGAAAAGGCCTACCAACACCTGGGACGATCCACAGCGAGCCTCTTCTGAATCAGCGCCGTACCAGTCCCGTGCCCTCGAGGAAATCCCCTACGACCCCGGTGAAACGCTTCCAATCGATAAGGAGGGCGGTGACCATCCAAATCAGGCCGGCGTAGGCCGCCGTGCGAGCGTAGAAATAAGCGATGATGAAAGGAGCGAAGACCCAGGGAAAGGCCATGGCCATGGTGAACCCCTTGAAGTGAATGAAATCGCTGGTCCAGTAGAGCCACAGGGAGATGACCGTCCCCACGGAGAGGTAGGGGATCGCAATCCAAAGGGGCACATATCCCGTGGCGGCGAGGTAGACGCTGGAAGCCAGGACCATGAACATATCGAACTGAAAATCGTGATCGCCGATCCAGGTCGGTCCTTTCTCGTAACGCCGTGCGAGGCGGCCATCCAGCATGTCCGTAGTCCAACCCAAAAGCAAGAGGGCAACCACCTGTGGCAACACCTGGGGACCCAGGGAAATCAACCCCAGGATAGCCGTCCCGATGATCCCTCGGGAGGCGGTGAGCCAATCTGGCAACCTCTTTTTGACCATCACTTATTCCATCACTTATTATACTAACCCCCCCAACGAAGACCCGCATCCTGGGGCGAGAACTTCAGCTTGGCCTCGCGGAAGGCCGGCACCTCAACGATGATCAGCCAACCCCCGGTTCCCACCTCAATGCCCAGAGTGAGACAGCCGGAGAGGGTATGGGAAAGGCGGACCATTCCCTGAACGAGGCGTGCCCTGGAGAAATCGTACTCCCCGGCGATCCCCAGCTCGTAATCCGGGTCCAGCTCCAGGGTGAAGGCGGCGCTTGCCCTGTTGAGCTCAAAGGGGAAGGTGTGGATACGTACCCCAAATTTTCCCTGCAAACCGTCCATTTCGATGTTCCCATGCAGGAGGATGTCCCCCCAGCGACTCCCATCCAGGGCCGTCTCCCACCTTCCCTGGAGGGAAAGACCGGGGAAGGAAGCGGCAAGGGAAAGGGCGAGGTGTTGGAAGGAGAGGGGCCGAGGGGAAAAGACAAAGGAAACGCGGAACCCCTTTCCCCTGATCTCCCAGGTTCCGGGCAACACTTTCCCGGACAGGAGATCGTAGCCGAGGGAGAGGCTTTGACGTAGCCCTTCCTCTGCGCCGGAGAGGGAAAGGGAGAGACGGGAGAGCATAGGAAGGCGGTCCTGGCTCAAGGGGGAAGATCCCTTCCCCAGCCTGAGGCTGTACCCCAGGGAGAGCCCGGCCAGGGAGATCCGGGGGGAGAGGGTGACCCGCTCCCGGTTTTCTACCCCTTCCTCCCGATAAATGTCAAAGCGGAGCTCCGTGGGGAGGGAAAGGGAAAGGGGGCCGAGGGTGTACTTGCGGGAGAGATCGAGGGACATGCCGGCCCTCAGCGCCTCCCGCTCCCCTTCCAGATACCGCCCCCCCGACAGAGTGACATGTGCCTGGCCCCCGGGGAAAGGGAGTCGCCGGGACAAGGAGACTTCCGGCGCCCTCTCCGAGGAGGTCCCCCCGCTTTCCCGCCGCTCCCAGGCGAGGTTCCAGCTCCAACGGGCGATCTCCCCTTTCAGCGCAGCCCTGATCTTTCCCTCGCTCAAGGAGAGAGTACCGCTCCAGCTGAATGCAGCCGTTTCCCCGCGTCCCCGGAGATTCAGGCCGGAGGGGCCGAGCCGCAGATCACCCTGGTCCCAGGAGAGAAAGAAGGAAGGGAGGATTCGGCCGCTACGGGGATAGAAGGTGAGGCCGAAGGAACCCAAGAACTCCTCCCAAAGCCGAAAGGGAAAATTCCACTTGAGGAACCACTCCCCTCCGGCCCTGCCGATCTCCGGGAAGAGGGAAACGCCACCTTTACCCAGCCGGTTCACGTAGAAGGGGAGCCACCAGACGGTGAGACCGAAGGAGGAGATCCGGACGTTACGGGCGTAGAGCCAGCGATCCGGGAGGTAAACCAAGGTATCGGCCCGTACCGTATACGGCGCTCCCTGGAGGCAGGGGCAGGTGGTGAAGGAGGCCTGCTCGGCCACGAGCCGCCGAAGCTCGCCCCCGGAGAAGGTGGCCTCGGCCTCTGCTGCGGTGAAACGGAGGCTCTCCTCCTTCCGCGGTCCCTTGAAGGTGCTCTCGCCTGAGAGCGTTCGCGCTGAGAGCGAAGCCACTTCCCCCCCGGTATCGAAGGACACCTCCAGTTCCTCTGCCACCAGGGATAACTTCTCGCCGGAAAGCTTCACCCCTTTCCCTTCGATGAGCCATAGCCCTTCTTTTTCTCGGGCGACGAACTCCCGGGCCTCCAAGGTGTAGTCGGAGAAGGAGACCGTGGCTCCCTGGGCGACGAGGAGCTTTTCCCCGAGGGGGAAGGAGAGCTCCTCGGCCTTGAAGGAGAAGGGCGGGGCCCCTCCCATAGCCATCCAGGGTAGGAGAAGCCAGACCAACAGGAAGAGGAAGCGACGGCGATCCAGGCCCAGGAAGAGGAGGAGCCCGGCCACGGCCAAAGGAACGGCCGGAAGCCAAGCCCCCAGTGGCGGGGGGAGCACTCCCTGCTTCGCCAGGGTTTTGGTCCACAGGAAGAGGGCCTGTGTGGCCCCAGCGATGAGGAAAGCCACCGCCGCCCCGGTGATCCGCCCCTGTCTCCCCAAAAGGAACCCCAATGGGGTCCCGAAAAGGGCGAAGATCAAGGGGCTCAGGATCACAGCCAACCTCCCGTGGAACTCCACCAACAGAGCTCGGGGATCGACCCCGGCCCGGCGCAGGTCCTGGATGCGAGCGGAAAGCTCCCGCAAGGACATTTCCGCGGATGTCCGCCCTCCCAGGACCAGCCGTTCCACGTCCGCGCCGAGCTCTAGGCGCAGACGGGAAAAACCGTCCAGACGCTGCAGGGCTCCCTGGGCATCGAAGTGGAGGACCCTTCCCTCCCGGAGCTCCAGCACGTTACGGGCGAAACGGCCGGAGGCAGCGGTAACCACACAGGGGTAATCCCCAGCTGGCGGGGCGATCCTACCCGCGAGGTCGTAGATGACGATCCCTCGGGCCTCCCCATCCCGATAACGGCGGATGTAGTAGAGATCCCCTTTCGGCCCCCGGAAGAAGACCTCCTCCTGGGGACGGATCGTCCTCTCACCCAGCACCAGCCTCAAGTACTCGTTTCTGTAAGCGCCCTCGGCCGCGGGTACCGCGTACTCCGAGATGAGAAAACAGAGCCCGCTCAACACCACCCCGAAGACGATGAAGGGGAAGGAGAGGCGCCGCAGGGAGTAACCCACCGCTTGAAAAGCGAGGACCTCCTGTCCGCCGGCGAGCCTCCCCAGGGCCCAGAAGATGGCGAGGAGCGCCCCGGCGGGGACAGCCAGGACCGCCAAACTGGGGAGCTTGAGCCCCAAAAGCTTGAAGAGTTCCCCCGCCCCGAACCCTCGGGAGAGGACCACGTCCGAGAGGCCGATCACCACCTGCAGAGCGATGAAGGCCAGGAACGCCAAAAGAGCCACCCCAAAGGGAGGCAGGAACTCCCGGGCGAGGTAACGATCCACCCTGCGCAACACTTCCGATCATAACTTCCCCAAGGGATCCCCTTCCAGGGCCATCGCTTGCCTCGGCCGAAAGGGGACAATATTATCCGTACAGGGCCTTGCGGAGCGAGGGAGTGATGCCCAAAATTCCGATGAAGAGGGGGTGCGGACATTGGCGGAGGTAATACTCAAAGAGGTAACCAAACGTTTCGGGAACTTCGAGGCCGTAAAACGCATGAACCTGGAGGTCAAGGACGGAGAGTTCGTGGTCCTGGTAGGTCCCTCCGGTTGTGGCAAGACCACCACGCTGCGCATGATCGCCGGGCTCGAGGAGGTCACCGAGGGTGAGATCTACATCGGTGGCCGGCTTGTGAACGACGTTCCCCCGAAGGACCGGGATATCGCCATGGTGTTCCAGAACTACGCCCTCTACCCCCACATGGATGTCTACAACAACATGGCCTTCGGCCTCAAGCTCCGCAAGGTGCCCAAGAAGGAGATCGACCGCCGGGTACGGGAAGCGGCGGAGATGCTGGGGATCGCGGACAAGCTCAAGGCAAAGCCCCGAGAGCTCTCGGGTGGACAGCGCCAGCGGGTGGCCTTGGGCCGGGCCATCGTCCGCAACCCCAAGGTCTTCCTCTTCGACGAGCCCCTCTCCAACCTGGACGCGAAGCTCCGCGTACGGATGCGGGCTGAGCTCGCCGAGCTCCACCAGCGCCTCAAAACCACCTCCATTTACGTCACCCACGACCAGGTGGAGGCCATGACCCTGGGACACCGGATCGCCGTGATGAAGGATGGGGTGATCCAGCAGTATGACAATCCCCAGACAATCTACGATCAACCCGCCAACATGTTCGTGGCCGGCTTCATCGGTTCCCCGCCCATGAACTTCCTCCGAGCCCGCCTGGTGGAGGAGGACGGGAAGGTGTATGTGGAGGGATCAGGCTTCAAGCTCCAAGTGCCGTCGGCGAAGGTCACAGAGGAGGTGCGCTCTTACCTTGGGAAGGAAGTGATCTTCGGGATCCGGCCCGAGGACATCATGACCCCGGAGAACTTCCGGGAACCCACGGAGGGCCTTGAGTTCAACGCTCGGGTGCGGGTCCGGGAAGCTTTGGGTGATGAGCTCATCGTCTACGCGGACTGCGGTGGCCAGGAGGTGGTGGCGAAGCTCGATCCCCACGTCCAGGTGACCCCCGGTGAGGAGATGACCTTCATCGCGGTGATGGAGAGGATGCACCTCTTCGACCCCGAATCGGAGAAGGCCCTGATCTGAGGGACTGACGGCCATCAGATAAAAGACTGAGCTCCGTCATACAGCCCCCTCCGCCTCTGGGCTAAAGTGGAGGGGGTGATATTTTGCGGGGGGAGATCAGGTTCGCGGGCTTCGGCGGCCAGGGGATCATCTCCGCCGGCAGGATCACCGGCCGGGCCGCTGTGATGCACGATGACAAGTACGCCGTCCTCTTTCAATCATACGGCCCTGAGGCCCGTGGTGGTGCTTGTTCCTCGGAGGTGGTGATCGACGACCGCCCGGTGACTTACCCCAAGGTCACCACCCCGGAGGTTGCCGTCATCATGTCCAAGGAGGCCTACGAGAAGTTCGGCCACGACATTCGCGAAGGAGGTCTTCTCCTTATAGACCCCGATCTCGTGGAATACGAGGAGCGAGACGATGTGAGAGTGATTCCCGTCCCCGCTACCAGGATCGCCGAAAGACTGGGGAAACGGATCGTTGCTAACGTGGTGATGCTGGGGGCGCTGGCCGCGGTGTGGGACAAGGTCTCCCGGGATTCCCTCCTCCGGGCGGTGTTGGAGTCGGTCCCGCCCCACACCGTGGACCTCAACCGCCGGGCGTTCGAGGAGGGGTATCGGTATGTTGAGGAAAGACTCCGGGAAAAGGCGGCTTGAGTTTCCCCCACGGATCGGGGTCTTCGTCTGCCACTGCGGCCACAACATCGCCGGGGTCGTCGATGTCAAGCGCGTGGCCGAGGAGCTCTCCCGCTACC
>CAYTCK010000032.1:0-13341 GCA_964436445.1 uncultured Thermotogaceae bacterium
GGTTTGGATAGCTTGAGAAGATGGCTTTGGTCCTTCGCTTGGTTCCACAACCCTCATCATGGATGGCTGTTTTTAACAGGGCCGTACGGCGGCCCCTGGAACCGTCCCCTGTGCCTGCTACAATGGACGGCACCAAACTGTATAAAGCCCTTTAAAGGAGGATGGGATGGGCTTTTGGCAGAGGATCAGCTCGGTGCTTTTCGAGCAGCCGCCCACGGTCCTTTTCGTGGAGCACGGGGAGAAGGTGGTCAAGGCCTTGGAACCGTTGCTTTCCGCCCTCCGGGCCTTCGGGAAGGGGGAGGACCTGGAGAGTTACCGGGCGGAGGTGGACCGCTGGGAGCACGAGGCCGATCAGGTGAAACACGAGATCCGCCGGGAGCTCCCTCGGAGCGACCTCTTCCTACCCATGGCCCGGGGGGATCTCATGGATCTCCTGTGGCAACAGGATGAGATTGCCGACAAAGCCCAGGAAGCGGTGCACCTTCTTTCCCTGCTTCCCCTGAAACTCCCGGCCGATCTCCAAGGGATCTGGGACGGTCTCACCCGGGCCATGGAGGACTGCAGCCGGGAGTACGGGGAGGTCATCGCCGCCCTGGGTAGGCACCTCAAAGGGGAAAAGCACTTAGCGGAGCGCATCCGCCGAGGTCTGGTACGCGTCGGGGAGACGGAACACGAGGTTGGGACCCAGGAGGCCGCCTTGGTGACGGCGGTCTACCGCCATCCGGATCTCGACGCCTTCGCCAAGTTCCATCTGGTACAGGTCTCCCGGACCCTGGGACAGGTGGCGGGCCACATGGAGAACACCGTGGGCCGGATCTGCCTCCTCTTCCTTCGCTGATTGTGACCTTTTCGTCTAGGGATATAATCCTTGTTCCGACCGAGGAGGCGATGATGCAGAGGACCTACATGGCCAAGAAGGAAGACGCTGGGATCACTTTCACCCGGGAATGGTACGTGGTGGATGCAACCGACAAGCCTCTGGGGCGCCTGGCCTCGGAGATCGCCCGGATCCTTCAGGGGAAGCATAAGCCCACGTATACCCCTCATTTCGACGTGGGCGATTACGTGATCGTCGTCAACGCCGATAAGGTGAAGCTCACCGGCAAGAAATGGGAGCAGAAACTCTACCGCCATCACACAGGTTATGTGGGGCATCTCAGGGAGATCCCCTACGCGGAGCTGGTGAAGGTGCATCCCGACTGGCCGATAAAGCTCGCCGTGAAGCGGATGCTCCCCAAGAACAACCTGGGCCGGAGGATGCTCCGCAAGCTCAAGGTCTACGCCGGCCCGGACCATCCCCACAAGGCCCAGAAGCCCAAGCCCCTGGAGCTTTAGTCCCGCGCCCTTTCCCCTTTCAGAGGGACATCCGTCACAAACCCCTGTGACAAAGTGAGGGAGGACCCGGGGCCAACCTTCCTCACTTTCCGCTAGGCAAGGGGTTAATCTCGCCCCGGCTATGGGGAAGAGATGGCTCCTTACCGGGGCGGTGGTCTTGCTCCTTTGGTCCGGCCTCGAGGCTGCAACCCTCGGCCTCATGGTACAGGCCGGGGTGGGACTTCCGCCACGGGTTCTCCAGCAGCTCCAGACCTACGCCTTCCAACGTTGTGTCGCTGTCACCGGTTGCCGGGTCATTCCCCCCTACCGGGTGCGGGAAGCGGCCCGGTCCGAGGGGGTCTTCCTGGGGGCCTCGGTGCCCCAGAAGGGACTGGAACGGCTCCTGGGGCGTTTGGGAGCCGATTACCTCCTAGTCCTGCGGGTCACCCGTTGGGAGGAACGGTGGGATTTCCGGGCCGAGCGGGCCCTGGTTTTGGTGGGCCTTGGGGCTTTGGATCCCACCCTGGGGAATCTACTGGGGCCCGTGGGCCTTTTGGTTTCCCTGGAGAGGGAGGCCGAGGTCACCGTGCTCTTGCGGCTCTTCGGGAAGGAGGGACTGCTCTATTCCGATGTGGTTACCATCCACGATGCCCCTATCTTCTCTTGGTTCTCGGCCACACCCCTGAACGCCGCCGAGAAGGCGCTGGAGATCTCCCTCCTGAAGCTCTCGCAGATGCTGGGATAAAGGTTATGGCCGTCACTGACCTTATCCGTCGCGATGAGTAGACTGGTTCGAGGGAAATGAAAGGAAGGAGGTCGATATGAGAGGGAAGATCAGCCTGTGGATCACGGTGGTCCTGGCCCTGAGCGTCCCCCTGTGGGCACAGGGGTTCTATCAGGTGGTCCAGGGCCCAGTGAAGGAGGCGGTTGAGCCCCTGTTGGGGACACAATCCGCCGCGGATTTCTACGGCTATCAGGCGGGACAGTTCCAGACATCCTGCCCCTTGGCCGAACTCCACACCACTGTCATCTTCCTCTATCGAGATCCCAACGGTGATCTTTACCTTTTCCTCATCAACGATAAGCCCCAGGAGGGATCCGGTGGCACGGCGGAGTTCTCCTTCCAGGTGGAAGGGGAAGCAAGCGGCGGTTCCTTTGTGGTCCAGGACGATCCGCCGAGCATCGATCGGAACGATGTCTATGACCTCGAAGGGGGCAGGCTCCACTGGGTCTGGGGCTCCCCCCGTAACGACGGCATGGTCTTCGGTCCCCTGGGCGGGGAGTTCAGGATCAACTTGACCCCGGTGTCCCTGACGGGGATCAACAAGATCGTTCTCTTAAGCGGCAGCATCTCCTCCCCCCAGCGGATCGAGCTCAACACCACCGATCCCATCGAGATCACCGGTACCAGGAACATGCCGCCGGTGGCCAGCTTCACCGTCTCACCCCAGAAGCCCCGGGTGCGCCAGAGGGTGACCTTCGATGCCACGGCGTCCCACGATCCCGACGGCAGGATCGTTGAGTACCGTTGGGACTTCGATGGGGATGGGGTCGTGGATCAAACCACCCAGGACCCGGTGGTCACCCATACGTACACCGAGGGGAAACTCTACCAGCCCGTCCTCACGGTGGTGGACGATAAAGGGGCCAGTGCCTCCACCAGCATCTCCCTGAACGTCTCCCCCATCACCCTGATCGCCATCCGTTCCATCTCCGCCACCACAGTGCTCCCCGGATACACCTTCCGAGTGACGGTGCGGATCCACGTGGACCAGGACATGGCCGGGGTGGGCCTGGACGAGGACCTGCCGGTGGGTTGGGAGGTGACTCCCATCGAGAACGGAGGGGCCATCTTCAAGCGGCCCACCACACAGTGGGTCTTCATGGATGTGCTGCGGGCCGGCACCGATCGGGTGATCACCTACGATGTCAAGGTACCCGAGGCGGAACTCCTCAAGGGTATCCGACTGCCACAGCGGTTCTGCATCCAGGGCACGGTCCAGTCCCAGGTCCCCAAGGTCCAGGTGGCGGTGGGGGGTGAGTCCTGTGTGATCGTGAACGATTGCCTCCCCCTGAAGGAGGCCATCGCTCACCTGGTGCCTGCCAGCGCCCCCGGCGAGAAGGACAGGGTGGACCTGCGGCTCCCGGAGACCATCACCGACCAGCAGCTTCGCCGGGCCGGCGAGCTCTGGGCGATGGATCAACCTGTGGTGGATACTTGCGGTGAGACCCTGGATCCCATCTCCCTGAAGGAGATCGCGGCCTACGCCATCAGCTGTACCCCCATCGACCGGCCTCTGCCGGAAGTACCCAAGGCCAAAGTGAGCGCCAAACGCACCATCATCGCCCCCATCCCCTGCCAGGGAGTGGTGCTCGGTTTCCAAGACTCGGCTGGTAATCCCATCGGGAACAAGTTCACCGTGAAGGTGGAGATCACCACCGACCAGGACGTGATCGGGGTTGGCCTGGACGAGGACCTCCCCACTGGCTGGAAGGTGACGCCGCTCCAGAACGACGGTTTCATCTATAAGCCTTCCAAAGTCCAATGGGTGTACCTGGGGACGCTCCACGCCGGGAAGAAGAAGACCATCATCTACGAGGTCGAGGTGCCCCCCACCATCCCGGTGGAGCCCCCGCCCCCGGACGGCTGCGGGGTATACGAGGCGGAGCAGGTCGTGGGGGTGGTGGATACAGGCCTTCCCTGCATGGAGGACATCCCAGTGCAGGGCGACAGCCGCGTCGAGCTCGCCAAGTGCCTGGATGTGATCGTCGCCATCTCCCGTTGGGATGTGGAGCGGGATACCATCGACCTCTCGCTTTCGGATCTCATCACCCTGCCACAGGTGCAGCGGGCCATCGCCTTCTGGCTCAACGATGAGGAGGTGCCCCGCACCTGCGGCGGGAAGGTGGACTACGAGACCTTGAAGGAGATCATCGCCATGTGGCTCACCGATACCCCCATTTGCGAGCCCCTGCCCCCGGTGATGCCGGAGCGCTGCGTTGACTGCGGGGGTCAGGATCACTGAGGGGTGAGCACGGGCTGGTCTTCCGTGCCCGGGGCGGGGCTTTCCGGCCCCGCCCCGGGTCGAAAAGGATAGGGATGAGGGAGGTGTACCGCCGATGAGGAGTGCTATCGTTTCCGTCATTTTGGTTTTGGGACTGGGGGTAGGCGCCTGGGCTGGGGTGGGGCTTTGGGCCTCCACCTTCGTCCCGATGCCGGGACAAAAGGTCACGTTGCGGGCCGTGGGAGCGCCCCAGGGGGCCACGTTCCTCTGGGACCTGAACGGGGATGGGATCGCGGATCGCACCACCGCCTCCCCGGAAATAACGTGGATGGTCCCCCAGGGGCCCCATGTGGTTTCCCTAACGGTGGAGAGAGGGGGGCGGGTGATCGGCCGGGCCTCCGCCCAGGTGGTGGCCGATCCTCACATCGCCGCCTATCGGGAGATCACTGAGACGGACGGGCGTCTGGAGGTACGGGTGGTGGTCACGGCCCGGTCTCGGATCGTGGCGCCGGCCCTCACGGAGACGATGCCCCCCGGTTGGGCCATCGTGGTCTACGATCCCGGGGAAGCACAGTACAAGATAAAAGGTGGGCTTCAGGCCCTCTGGGCCATGGAGCTTCTGCCCGGGGACTCGGTCTCCCTCACCTACGATCTCGTCCCCGTCTCCGGGGGAGGTGGGTCTTTAACCCTCTCCGGTGAGGTCACGGCCTACGTCGGGGATACCTATTACCGCGTGCCCCTGGCCGGGATCGTCTCCTTCGGCAGTTGAGGCAGCTCGGTGCCAGAGGTGGAGGAAAAACCTCTGGGAGAGCTCTCCGAGTTCCGGGGCCCCGAGGATGACGACCCCTGCCTCCACGTTCCGGGTCAGGGAGTAATAGGACCAGTTGGCCGAGGAGACCATGATGTCCTCACCATCCACCACCAGGAGCTTCGCGTGTAGGGTCTCTCCCGTAGGGTCGAACCGTACACGCACGCCGTTCAAGCGGAGGTAGGTGGCCGTCTTGCGGGCCTCCCGGGCGAACTCCAGATCGGCGTAGTCCTCCCCTCCCTCCAGGAGGACCCGCACCAGGACGCCCCGGGCCGCGGCATCCAGGAGGGCGGCGATGAGTTCGTTTGAGGGGCTTGTGGGGTACTGGGGATAGTAGCCGAGTTTGTAGAGGGCGAGGGAGATGGACCTGGTGGCTCCCTCCAGGAGTCGCAAGGCCCAGTGGTGATGGAGTTCCGCACCCGGGAGTTCAGGCAAGGGGATCAGTGCCGGCGGCTCCGGAGCCATCACCTCAACACGTCCTTTGAACCTTCCTTCCCAGATCAAGCGGAAAAACCCGGCGAAGGTCCCGGCCACATCTCCCTCCTCGATCAGGAGGTCGGCCTGGACGCTCTTGAAGAGGGCGTTATAGGTCCAAGGGGAGGAGCCCACCACCACGTAACGGTGGTCGAGGACGAGGAGTTTCGCGTGCAGGGTCACATCCGGGGAATCCCACCGCACCTCCACCCCCTCCCCTTCCAGGAACCTGTAAGCGGCCTCGGTCTCGGGATCTGGGATCCCGTGGTCCTCGAGGAGGACCCGCACCGTGACCCCCTGTCGGTGGGCACGGGCCAGGGCCTCGAGTAACCCGTTCACCGGGCTTCCCTCGGGGTAGAAGCGGCAGTCGGAGAGCATCACCAGGATCTCCTCCTGGGCCTCCTCCAGTGCTCTCAGGACCTCACGGTAGTAAACCGGCTCCCCGGGCAGGCTGAACAGGGGTGTGATCCCAACCCCCACCGCGAGGAGGCGCAGACAGAGGAGAAAGGCCAACATGGCGCCCGGTCGCATGAGCCGCTAAGATCTTGTAAAGGCAAGGAGGCCATATGGCAAGGGAACTGAAGCCCGCGGAACTGCGCCGTCGCTGTGATCCAAAAGGGTTCGGCTTCTCCACCACGGCGGAGCTCGAGCCCTTGAACGAGATAGTGGGTCAGGAGAGGGCGCTGGAATCCCTGGAGGTGGGGCTCCAGCTCAAGGATCCCCAGAACCGTTACAACATCTACGTGGCCGGGGAGCCCGGTCTGGGTAAAACCTCGGCGGTGACGATGTACTTGCGGAAACTCTCGGCCCAACAGCCCACCCCCCCGGATATCGTCTACGTCTACAACTTCCAGGAGCCCCATCACCCGCGCTATCTCCTCCTTCCCCCCGGCAAGGGTCGGGAGTTCAAGAGGGATATGGAGCGTTGTATCGAGCTGGTGAAGCGAGAGATCCCCAAGGTATTGGAATCGGAGGAGTTCAAGGCCCAGGCCAAGGCCGAGAGGGAACGTTTCGCTCGCTTGCGGGAGCAAGCCTTCGAAGAGCTGGAAGCCAAAGCCAAGGAACTCGGGTTCGCCATTCAGAGGACCCCCATTGGTATCAACACCATTCCCCTGAAGCCCGATGGCACTCCCTACTCCCAGGAGGAGTACGAAAAGCTCCCCCAGGAGGCCAAGGAGGATCTCCTGCAGCGACAGGAGGCGGTCCAGGAGGCCATCCGGGAGACCCTGAAGCGGCTGGGGGAGTTGGAGGAGGAGTGGCAGAAGGCCCGCAGGGAGCTGACGAAGAGGGCGGCACAGTTCCTCTTAGAGCCCCACTTCGCCCAGCTGCGGGCCAAGTACGGGACCGATCCCAGGGTATCCGAGTATCTCTCCCAGGTGCAGCAGGACATCGTGGAGAACTTCGAGTCCCTACAGGCGGCGAACAAGCAGCCCCCGATCCCCTTGCCCCAACAGCAGGACCCCTACCAGCGCTATCGGGTAAACGTGATCGTTGACCATTCCGCTACCAGAGGGGCGCCGGTGGTGGTGGAGGAGAACGCCACCTACACCAACCTCTTCGGCACCATCGAGCGACGGGTTCAGTTCGGGATCATGACCACCGACTTCACCCAGATCCGCGCTGGGGCCCTGCACCGGGCCAACGGGGGGTATCTCGTGCTCTCGGCGCCCAACCTACTGCGGAGCCCCTTGAGCTGGGAGGCCCTGAAGATCGCCCTGCGGAGCGGCAGGATTCGCATCGAGGACCCAGCACAGATGCTGGGGATCGCCCCCACCGAGGGCTTGCGCCCCGAGCCCATTCCCTTGGACGTGAAGGTGATCCTGATCGGCCCTCCCTGGCTCTATTACCTCCTGCACTTCCACGATGAGGACTTCCGCAAGTTCTTCACGATCCGCTCCGACTTCGACACCGAGATGGCCTGGGACCAGGCCGCCGAGGAGGCCATCGCCCGCTTCGTCCGGGCCCGCCAGGAGGTGGACAGGGACGTCCTCCCCTTCGCCCCCTCCGGGGTGGCCAAGCTCGTTGAGTACGCCGCGGAGCTCGCCGGGGACCAGCGGAAGATCTCCACGCGGTTCGCGGAGCTCTCGGCCTTGATCAAGGAGGCGAGCTTCTGGGCACGGAGGGAGGGAGCCGCCACCGTGGAGGCGGGTCACGTGAGGACAGCGATCCAAAAGGGGAAATTCCGTCAGTCGCTCGTCGCCGAAAAGATCCGGGAGCTCATCGCCCGCAGGAAGATCCTGGTGGATGTCGTGGGGGAGCGGGTGGGCCAGGTGAACGGCCTCGCGGTGATCGATCTCGGGGATTTCGCCTTTGGGAAGCCCTCTCGGATAACGGCCAACGTCTATACCGGAAAAGACGGTGTGGTGAATATCGAGCGGGAAGCGGAGCTCTCGGGGAAAACCCATACCAAGGGAATCATGATCCTCAAGGGGTACCTCGGGGATCGCTTCGCCAAAAAGCGCCCCCTTTCGCTCTCCGCTTCCATCACCTTCGAGCAGTCCTACACCATGATCGACGGCGACTCGGCCTCGGCGGCGGAGCTGTTGGCCCTTATCTCGGCCCTCTCCGGGGTCCCGGTGAAACAGGGGATCGCGGTCACCGGTTCGGTGGACCAGAAGGGGAGGATCCAGCCCGTGGGGGGCATCAACGAGAAGATCGAGGGGCACTTCCGGGCCTGTCAGGTCCTGGGTCTCACCGGAGATCAGGGGGTCATCATCCCCGCCGGGAACGTGGACAACCTCATGCTCCCCGAGGACATCGTGGAAGCCGTGGAAAAGGGGAGGTTCCACATCTGGGCTGTGGAGACGGTCGAGGAGGTGGTGGAGCTCGCCACCGGGATGCCCGCCGGGACCCCGAATGAGGACGGGGATTATCCTGAGGGAACCGTGTACCACTTGGTCCAAAAGCGCTTGGATGAGATCGGCCGCAGCCTGAAGGAGGAGGCCCCTGCAGAAGAGGAGGATTAGGACGCTGGCTCCGGCAACCGCACCCTGAGGAGGGGCCAAAGCAGAAGCCCCGCCGCTGCCAAAGTCAGGATGGCCGGTCCGATCCCCCATAGGTCAGCCAGCTTCCCCACCGCCGGCGCCAGAGCTGCCAAGGCCAGGGTGCGCAACTGTGACTCCACCGAGAGTCCCGAGGCCATGACCCGGTGGGGGATCACGTCGGCCAGGTACCCCACCATCAGGGGGCGACGGAGGTTCTGCAGGAGGTAGAGGACGACGAAGGCACCGATGGCCAAGCCGTTTACCCCCGCCCAAGCCCCGAGTCCGGCCACCGCCAGGGCCCCCAATCCCCCCACGTAGGTCAGGTTCACCGCCGCCGAGAGGGAGGGCAGCCGCCCTTGGATCCGGCCGGCGTTCTGGGAGACGAAGGAGGTCCCCAGGTAGAGGAGGGCATATATGGCACCCACCAAAATGGCGGTGCGCCGATCGGGGGAGAGGGAGAGGAAAAGCGGCAAGGCCAGCGCCTGGTGCTTGAGGATGGCCTGGAGGTAGTCCTTCACCGCCTTGAAGATCCCCTCGAAGGCCGCCGATTGCAGGAGCCCCCGCAGGGTATGGGCGTTGCGGAACATGGAGAGGAACTCCCCCCCGGTGAGCCTCATCCTCTGTCGCAGACGCTCCCAGGCCCTGCCCCGCAGGGGGATTATCTCCCCGTCCAACTCCTTGGGATAGGTGAGGAAGAGGATCAGGCCCAAAAGGTAAGGGACAACCGTGGCCAGGAAGACGATGCGGTAGGAACCGGTGTAGAAGACCAACCCCGCCGCGATGAGCGATCCCACGGCGGAACCCAGCTGAGACCCGGCTCGGGTGTGGCCGTAGTAGTGGACCTTGATGTGTTCGATCCCCTTCAGGCGTAGGTACTCTAGGATCATGGCCTTGTGGGTCCCGCTGCGGAAGGTCTCCCCGAAGGCGAACACCACCATGGCCAGGGCGTACGGGAGGAAGCCAGGGAGGAAGTAGAAGACGAGGAAGGAGACGATGTAGCTCGCGAAGGAAAAAAGCATCGCCTTGCGGCGGCCGAAGGCATCGGCCACCACACCGGTGGGAATCTCCAGGATATTGGTGGCGATCTCCCGGATGGAAAACAGGGCCCCGATCTCGAAGAAGGAAAGGCCCATTTCCCGGAAGAAGAGGATGATGAAGGGATCGAAGAAACGGAGGTTCTTCAGGAACCCATAGAGGCGGAACTTATAGTACATGGCGTCCTTGGGTACGTGTGCCTCGGACCTCTTTGCCATGGCGACCCATCTTATCCGTGGCGCCGCTTGCTTCCAGGGAGCTAAAATCCCTCGGTAATGGGTGAGCACAGGCTTGCCATTCTGGGGTATGGGGGCTTCGGACAGTTCCTCCACCACGCCTGGAAAGGGATCCCAGGGCTGGTGCTCGTGGCCGTCTCCGGCCGACGTCGCTCCCCCAGGATCCCCCCGGGTGTTCCTTATTACCCCGATTGGAGGGAACTCATCGAAAGGGAGCAGCCGGAGATCGTGGCCATCGCCACCCCGCCCGTGACCCATGCCCCCATCGCCCGCTACGCGATGGAGCGGGGTTGCCATGTGATCGTGGAGAAGCCACTGGCGACGACGCTCGAGGACGCCCAGGAGCTCGTTGCCCTGCGGGATAGGAGAGGTGTCCGGGCCACCGTGGACTTCACCCTGCGGTACTCCCCCATCGTGGAGGCCCTGGCCCGGATCACCCAAGAGGGAATCCTGGGACGGCTGATGCGGGTGATGATCGAGAACTACGCCTCCGGCGAGCTCCCCCGGGAGCACTGGTTCTGGGACTGGGAACAGTCCGGCGGGATCCTGGTGGAGCATGGGGTCCATTTCTTCGATCTGGTGCATTTCCTCCTGGGGGATCCCACCGTTCGCTCCGTCTCCGGCGTGGCCTATCGGAGGGGTGATGGACTCGTCGACCGCATGGCCGCCTTGGTCCTGCATCCCGAGGGGGTGGTGGCGAGTCACTTCCACGCCTTCTCCCGTCCCGGTTTCCTGGAGCGCACCTCCCTGCGGCTTGCCTACGATCTGGGGGAAGTGGAGGTGGAGGGGTGGATCCCCCTTTCCGGGACGGTGCGGGCACTGGTGAACGAGCGCACCAAAGGTTACCTCGAGCTCCTCCCCGGCCTCGAGGTGATCCAGGAGGTACCGGTGGAGAAGCTGGGGGACGTCTCCCGGCCCGAGGGCTGGGGGGACGAGTGGCCCCTGCCCCCGCCGCCTGGAAGGGAAGTGCGTTCCGGGGGGAGGACCTATTACGTGGAGACATTCGTTGAGGCCCGTTTCTCCCTGTCCCTTTCCAAGGCCGAGGCCTATACCGCATGCCTGCGGTCCCTGATGGAGGAGTTTTTGGCCTGGATCGAGGATCCGGCGAGGCGGCCTCGGGTCTCCCTGGAGGATGGGCTGCGGGCCCTGGAGGTGGCCCTGGCGGCCACCCGCTCCCCTTGAACGTCCCGGACCTCACCTCTCCACATGCGCTCAGGGAGATCCTCTCCCGGCACGGGATCCGCCTCCGTAAGGGTCTGAGCCAGCATTTCCTGGTGAACCGGGGCATCTTGGAGCGGATCGTGACCGCTATCGCCCCTCGGGGAGACGAGGTCGCGGTGGAGGTGGGGGCGGGGATCGGCACCCTCACTTTGGCCCTGGCCCCCAGAATCCGGCGGCTCT
Source organism: uncultured Thermotogaceae bacterium (assembly GCA_964436445.1). Lineage (GTDB taxonomy): Bacteria > Bipolaricaulota > Bipolaricaulia > Bipolaricaulales > Bipolaricaulaceae > CAYTCK01. The sequence continues at coordinate 11,258 of CAYTCK010000032.1, forward strand.
ACGCCGTGGAAATCGACCGGCGGCTGGTGTCCCTGTTGCGGGAGCTCTCTGCCGGATTCCCCAACGTGGAGGTGGTGGAGGCCGATTTCCTGGAGCTTCCCTTGGCCCGCTTCGGGGAGGACTTGCTCCTCGTTGGGAACATCCCTTACCGCATCACAAGCCCCCTTCTCCTCAAGCTCATCCGTGAGTGGGAGCGCCTGAACCGAGGGGTGTTCACGGTCCAGCGGGAGGTAGCGGAGAAGCTCACGGCCCCGCCCGGCCACGGGGTCTCCAGGCTGGGGATGCACCTGCGGGCATTCTTCCAGGTGGAATTTCTCTTCGTCGTCCCTAGGGAGGCCTTCCTCCCGCCCCCGCGGGTGGATTCGGCGGTGGTGCGTCTGTGGCGTCTCCCTCACCCCCGCATCGCCTCCCCTCCTGAGGCCTTCGAGGCCCTACTGCGGGCGGTCTTCTCCGCCCGCAGGAAGACTCTTTTGAACGCCCTGCGCCGCGCCTACCCCGAGGAGAGGGTGCGGCGGGCGTTGGCGGAGCTGGGCCTCGATCCCCGGGTCCGGGGTGAGACCCTGCCCTTGGAGGTCTTGGACCGCCTGAGCCTGCTCCTGGGAGGGAAGGACGTATAATCCCCCGTTCGGGCACGCGGGGGTGGTGAGATGGCCGAGCGGAGCGCCGAGGATGTATTGCGGGAAGTGAAGGAGCGGGGGATCAAGTTCATCCAGCTTTGGTTTACCGACCTCTTGGGCAACCTGAAGAGCGTGGAGATCACCGCCGCGGAGCTTGAGAGGGCCTTCACCGAGGGGATCGGCTTCGACGGCTCCTCCATCCACGGCTTCGCCCGGATAGATGAGTCGGATATGTTGGTCAAGCCCGATCCCAACACCTTCGCCGTGCTCCCCTGGGGGAACGTGGCCCGACTCATCTGCGATGTCCACGAACCAGACGGTTCCCCCTACGCGGGTGATCCCCGCTGGGCCCTGAAGCGGGCGTTGGAGCGGGCTCGGGAGATGGGGTTCGTAATGTATGTGGGCCCGGAGGTGGAGTACTTCTATTTCCGCTCCCCCCAAGCTCCGGAAGTATTGGACCAAGGGGGTTACTTCGATCTCGTGCCCCCGGACGAGGGGACGGAACTGCGCCGGGAAACGGTGCTTGCCCTGGAGGGGATGGGGATTCCGGTGGAGGCCACTCACCACGAGGTCGCCCCCAGCCAGCACGAGATCGACCTCCGCTTCGCCGATGCCCTCACCATGGCCGACTCCCTCATGACCGCCAAATACCTGGTGAAGGAGATCGCCCGCCACCACGGGGTCCATGCCACCTTCATGCCTAAGCCCATCTACGGGGAGAACGGCTCCGGGATGCACACCCACCAGTCACTGTTCCATCTAGACGGCCGCAACGCCTTCTTCGACCCTGATGACCCGATGTACCTCTCCTCGGTGGCCAAGGGTTACATCGCCGGACTCATGCGCCACGCCCGGGAGATCATCGGGGTCTGTGCCCAGTGGGTGAACTCCTACAAGAGGCTCGTCCCTGGTTATGAGGCCCCGGTCTACATCACCTGGGCTCGCCGCAACCGTTCCAACATGATCCGGGTACCCATGTACAAGCCTGGCAAGGAGCGGGCCACCCGGATCGAGTTCCGGGCCCCGGACCCAGCCTGCAACCCGTACCTCGCCTTCGCGGTGATGCTGCACGCGGGGCTGGAAGGGATCGAGAAGGGGTATGAGCTTCCCCCGCCAGCGGAGTTCGACGTCTATTCCCTTAGCCCGGAAGAGCGGCGGGCCCGGGGAATCGAGGAGCTGCCTGGTTCTTTGAACGAGGCCATTGCCGAGATGGAAAAAAGCGAGCTCGTGCGTAAGGCCCTGGGGGACCATATCTTCCAGAAATTCATCGAAAACAAGAGGATCGAATGGGATCTCTACCGCGCCCAGGTCCACCGCTACGAGTTGGAGCGCTATCTCCCGATCCTCTGATCCCCCAGTGGTCCTCCATCGTATGAGTTGAGACAGGTGGAGACGCTATAGGGATAGGGAACGTTTCACTATCTCCCGCATATCCTCATGGCTCACCTTCACCCTGAGCTTCAACAG
>CAYTCK010000033.1:0-13008 GCA_964436445.1 uncultured Thermotogaceae bacterium
GACCATCTTCTCCCCAGTTTATCCCTGGCCTCCCCGGGCTCAAGGCCTTTCGGCCAGTGGTTAGCCGTTTCCTTTCTTTACGTCTGGCCCCCCTGCTTGTAAAGGGCGTTCCGTTGCTCCAAGGCGGAGAAGACCAGGTTGTTTCCGAGAGGGTCCTCGCGGGGAGGCTCACTCCCCGGTCCGGCCGGACAGGGATTTGAGGCGGATGATCCCCCGGATCACTCCCTCGACGGCCGCTGGATCCTCGGGGAGGAGCGAGGACATCCCGTTGTGATGCCATATCGCTAGGTAATCGGCCCCGGCATCCCGGGCCATCCGTGCTCCCTCCAAGAGCTCCTGCTCCCTCCCCCGTGGGACCCTGAAGCCCTGGAGCCACACCTGGAGTCCCTTTCCCCGGGTCCGGGAGAGCTCCCGGGCCCGCAGGAGCCAGGGGCGGAAGAAGTCCTCCACATCCCTCCCCACGAGCATCCAGTAGGGATCGATGGCCAGGACATCCAACCCATCGAGCTCCAGGACGTCCTCCAGGGTGAGTCCGCCGGGAAGCTGCTCGGGAGGTGCCCAGCAGACGGCGTTCCCCAGACCCTTTTCCTTGGCATACCCAAGGAGCTCCCCCAGGAAGGAGAGTAGCGCCCCCCTGCGGAACTCCTCCACCTCCGGGGTAAGCTCCTGGGGCATCTCGTGCCCGTAGCGGCGGTGGAACGCCTCCCGGCAATACCGGCAGCGACAGGCCCAGTGCCCGGGGGCCACCCGCATCGGCCAGTAGTCACTGCCCGGGGACCAGAAATGGGGTTCATCCCACAGCACCCATTGCGCTCCAGCGGCCGCCGCGGCATCGATCCAGCGGCGCACGAACTCCCGCGTCCCCGGTGCGTTGGGACATGCGTGGGGAACGGGCACACCGTCTTCCCGCACCTGCCAGGTCTCTGGGTGGTAGGGGATGAACCAGCTCGCCGTCTCCCCGGAGAAGATGCCCGCCACCCCCCATGGGTCCGCCCACGCCTCAAGCCCCAGCTCCCGGGCGAGGGCGAACGCGCTTTTCATCAGTCCCCCATAGAAGAGGAGGTCCGTTTCGGTGTAGGCGAAGACCACGTAGTCCCACCCTGATGCCCGTAACTCCCGCAGCTCTTGTTCGATATGTGCGATCTTTCGACATCCGAAGTAGCTCAATCCAACGTGCATAGTCAGCTACTCTTGGTTGAAAACTTTCTTGATCAAATCCCGTACAGCCACGAGGAGCACCTCCTCAGCATCGGGAGCGTAAACAGATGCAAACCATTCATACGTCCCTTCCCGTCCTACTGGGACGATGTAGGGGCGGTAAGCCATGGCGTAACCTACCACAAAGGGTTCAGCGAGAACTCCTTTGAGGGCGCTGGTGATCACAGAACAAGTGGAAAGGAAGAGCTCGAAGGGGTGGAAGAAGATGCCTATTTCCCCGAGCCGTAGAAAAGCTATTTCCGCAGTGCGGACCCGCTCAAGGAATGAGGGAGCTCGCGATCTGGCCAATCTGGCGCCTACCGATGCCCGCTCATCCACCGGTGTGAGTGCAGCCCTTGGGACAACGGGGAGCTCAACCTGAGATGTCTGCCAGGAGAGGGGGTTTATCTCCACCTGCCTCCAGGGGCCTGATGGGACCTGGTCCAAGAAAACTTCTGTCAACCTCTCTATCTCCGCATAGGTTCGCGACCTACGGGTGTAATGAGTGCTTATGTTCCCGGCGCAGGAATTGAGATAGAGGATGGTACCCCCGTATTTCCGCGATAACGCCCGCCGGATACAGGCAGCGAGATCCCCGGAATACATGGTGTTTTCAGGCCCGAGCACAGTGGGGTGGCAGCCAAAGAAAAGGAGATAAATCGGCGGCCGTCTACGACGGTGCCATGAGATGAGGCCCGCTTCCAGAGGGCTTGGGTCGTTGATATCACGGCGGGAGCAGACATCGCGGACCGGGAATCGCATGACCTCAACACTTACGACCTCCTCCGATTGCGCACATGCTTTGGAGATCGCTTCTTCGCCAGCCCTCAGGAGTTTTTCCCTCATGAGTTCTGGCGAAGGCCCCGAGTGTGTATGGGTGGCGATGGGGATGACGAAGTCCACTCCTACATTCTCCCACATGAGCCCATCGGGGATACCCAAAAGATCGGCGACAACGAGGGCCAACGACCGCCCCCTGTCTTCGACCACAAAGGCCAGTACCTCCAATGGATCAAGGACTCCATGGTTGACATCAGTACGATCTATATACCCAGCCATGGGTAGCCCCGGAGGAGGCTCCAAGGGAACGCTGCTCACACCAACTTTCATCGCCTCAACTGAGCGGCCGCCAGCAACCTTCTCATTGCCACGGGAGTAAGGCGCCCCTCTTCTCTTAAGCCCAACCAGGCAGCACCCAGGACAGGAGGGAGTGCTGGTTCCACTACACTGAGACCCTCCTCAGCGAGAAACTGACAGAACAGCTCCCGTACGTAGCCACTGCGGAAGACCCCGCCCACGGGTGCCACCACAGGGGGGACGTCGACCCTATGGGCAAGGACACAAGAAGCACGCGCCAGGGAAGAGAGATTTGCCTCCAGCACCTCACGGGCCGCACGATCCCCTTGGCGTGCCGCCTGAACCACGAGCGGTGCGAAGCCAGCGATCGCATCCTTGTTTCCCCGAGGGGTACCGTAAAGGAGGCGTATTACCTCCCGGGGATTATCCAAGTTGAAAAATGTCATCATCAACTCCAAGAGGACAGTGGGCCCTTCCAATCCATCGTGGGATCGAACTGCCCTCCGGATGGCGTCTAAGGCTATGCGGTATGCCCCCCCTTCATCCCCGAGCAAGTGTCCCCAACCTCCCACACGCCACACCTCCCCTTTCCTGTCCAGGGCCAACACGACGGAGCCAGTCCCAGCGACTGCCGCTATACCTGGCTTCCCCAAGAAGGCGCCGATGAGAGCGATGTAGCCATCGTTGAACAGCCGGGCTGCCCTTGCGCCGATGGATTCCCGAATGGTTCGCTCCAGCTCGGGAGCTTGTTCCCCGAGCCCAAGGCCTGCGAGGCCAAGGTACGCCGCGCTGAATCGCCGTCCTCCCAATCCAGCCCGTGAAATTGCCTCCTGGAGGGAGCGCACAAGCCCGGCGACTCCAACGTGCAGGTGATGCCCCGGCCCTCCCTCCCCGTATCCTATCAGTCTTCCCCCCGCGTCCACACAGGCCACCGTGGTCTTCGTTGCGCCGGCGTCAACTCCTAGGAAGTACATCGGCTCTCAGCCCCAGATATCTGGTCTACGATACCATCGAGGATCTGCCTTCATCACTAATACACACACGTGTTTGCCTTCCGGCGGGGGATTAGTGAGAGGTCTAAGGTTCTGATCGATAAGCGTGATGATGTCCGGCATCCGAGCCCTAAAACCTGGGCCTTCCAATGCGCAATTTTCGTTCTTGAAACGAATAGTAACTCCACCGCTGATCCTTATTAGGCCGATGGTGAATCCCCCTTTCTCTTCCCAAACCACCTGCTGAATCGTCCCTTTATGGATAACCTGAGCCCCAGAAACCCGTAAGAGCCCTGCCAGATCCCCTCGTTCAATACAAGCCCCCGCTTCCAAGGCCCGAGTCAAGCTACCCGTAACGAGGCACCGAATAGCCACATCTTTCTTCACTGGATGGTCACACACCCCCACGTTTCCCCACACCTCTGTGAGGAGACGGATCAGCTGCTCTAGGACACGGTCGTCGCCTGCGCGTTCGACAATGAGCACATCCCCCTCTACGGAGGCCACAGCCAGAGGCCACGCGGGAATCCCGGAGAGGTAAAAGAGGGTATGGTGGACTGCCGGCACGGCCCTCCCAGCGGCATCACCGTCCACCACTGGGATCCCGAGTTCACTTGCCACATGGAAGGCCACTGCTGTGTTGTAACCTCCGAGTTCCGTAGGAAATAGAGCGGCGAATTCCTGGCCTAAATAACGCTCCAATGCCCGGGCAGCCTTGAGTTCTTTGGGCTCCCCACCCCGGGAAGGTTCGGGGGCAAGAGAACCGCAGGCATATGGCGAAGCGAACAAGCAACCCTTGTGGAAGGAGAAAAGGGGCAGGAGCTCGACACCCTCGAAGTCGCCCAAAAGAGCCAAGCCCTCTTCCACACGCCCGCCACCCCCTGCCCCGTACAACGAGGCTCCTAGGAGTAAAGAGTGAATGTCTTTTCGGTCCAATCTCATCCTTTAAGGGCGCCCGCAGTAAGGCCGCGGATGAACCACTTCTGCAGGGCGAGGAACGCGACCAACACCGGCAGGGCGCCGACTGTCATCCCCGCCGTGAGTAACCCCCATTGGGTCACATATTGCCCTCGGAATATGGTAAGCCCCAAGTTGAGCGGCATCTTAGCGTAATCGTAGATGATGAGGAGCGGCCAGAAAAACATATTCCACGACCAGAGGATCTTGAAGATCGCCATCGTGGCCACGGTGGGTTTCACCAAGGGGAGCATCAGCTTCCAGTAGATATAGAGGTCCGATGCCCCGTCGACCCGTGCCGCCTCCTCGAGCTCCAGGGGGATAGAGAAGAAGGCCTGGCGGAAGAGGAAAACCCCGAATCCGCTCGAGACGAAGGGGATGATCAGTCCTGCCAGGGTGTTGATGAGCCCCAGCTTCATAGTGATGATGTACATCGGCACCACTGTCACGTAGAAGGGGATCATCAAGGTGGCCAAGGCGAGCCAGAAGAGGATCTCCCTGCCCCAGAACCGCTTCCGCGCCAGCGCATACCCCGCCATGGAGTCGAAGAGCAAGCTGAAGATGGTGATGAAGAAGGAAACGATAACGCTGTTTAGGAACATGGTGCCCAAGGTTACCTTAGGATCGTAGAGGCGGGGGTAGTTCCAGGCCTCCACGTAGTTCCGGAAGGTGACCTCCTTAGGTATGAGGGAGTACGACTCGAGCTCCCTGTTGGGCTCCAGGGAGGTGCTCACCATCCAGATCAAGGGGAGAAGCGTGAAGAAGGAGACCCCGATGAGAACGAGGTAGCGCAGGCCGAGCCAGAACGCCCTCTTCCTCTTTTGTCTTACGATGGCCATCGCTCCTCCTTTACAGGGCCACTTTCTCCGCCCGGAAGCCCTTCTTCTGTATCACCGTCAGGATGATCAGGATCACGAAGAGCACATAGCTGATCGCCGCGGCGTAGCCCATCTCGAACTCCTGGAACCCCTTCTGGTAGAGGTAGTTCACGATCGTGGTGGTGGAGTACCCCGGACCACCCCCGGTCATGATGTAGATCGGGGTGAAGATCTGAAAGGAGCTAATGATCGAGGTCACGGTGAGGAAGAAGGTAGTGGGCTTGAGCATAGGGAGGGTAACGTAGAGCGTCTTCTGCCAGGACTTCGCGCCGTCGAGCTCCGCCACCTCGTAGAGCTCGTTGGGGATGTTCTGCATCGCTGCGAGATAAAGGAGCATGTTGTACCCAAACGAGCGCCAGATCATGAAGACCGCCACCGAGATCAGGGCGAGCTTGGGGTCGGACAGCCACCCCTGCGGGGGAAGGCCGAAGAGCCGGATGAAGCGGTTCATCAGCCCTGAGGGCTGCGCTGAGAGGATCAGCATCCAAACGATGCTTTCCACAACCAGGGAGATCACAGAGGGGACGAAGATGGCCATGCGGAAGAAGTTCCGGCCGGGGAAATCATCGTTGAGGAGGAGGGCGAAGATGAATCCGAGAAAGAGGGAGATCGGCACGTAGATAAGCGTGTAAAGCGCCGTGTTGCGCAGGGAAATGAGGAAGACGCTGTCCTTGACGAGCTTCACGTAGTTGCGAATGCCCACGAAACGTGGCGCCTCCAGGGTGAGGATGTTATAGTCGAAGAAGCTCAGGACGAAGGCCCAGACGATGGGGATGAAGATGAAGATGGTGAAGATGATATAGGCCGGTAGGCAGAACGAGTACCCAATGAACGCTTCCCGCAGGGGTTTCAGCCACCTTTTCCGCACTTTCCCTCCTATAGAACAATAAGGGGAGGGGGAAGGCCCCTCCCCTTATTTTCTCCCAGCAGGATCAGCGAATATAGCCCTTCTCCTTGAGGTAGGCGAGGATCGCCTCCTGGGCCTTATTGAGGGCCTCTTCAACGGTCTTCTTGCCGCTCAGGGCATCTTGGATCTCGGCCCGGAGCGTGCGGGCAATGAAGCTCGCCTCGGGATGCTTGATCCAGCCGCGGGAGTCGGCGAGCTGCTTGATGTACATGGCCTTGATGGGGTCATTGGCGAAGGCCGGATCCGCGGCGGCATCAGCCCTGGCCGGCAAGAACCCAGCGACCTTACAGTACTCAACCATGCGCTTCTTGTCGATCAGCCACAGGAGAAGCTTGGCCGCCTCCTCCTTGTGCCGGGACTGCTTGGGGATGACGAAGGAGTCGGCGCCGGAGAAGGCGGTGCGCTTCCCGGTGACCGGGTGCTTAGGCAGGAGCCCCACGCCCAACTTGTCACCGAGTTCCTCGTACAGGACCTTGGCGGAGTCACCGCAGTCGACGTACATCGCGACCTTGCCCTCGGCGAGGAGCTTACGGCCCACATCCCAGAGGTGGCCGGTGATCGCTCCCGGCGGCACGACCTTGTAGGTGTTGAACAGGTCCCAGTAGAACCTGATCCCCTCGATGAACTCGGGCAAGTTGACGACAGGATATCCGTTTTCATCCAGGATCTTCCCACCGGCCTGCCAAACCCAGGTGATCCACTGGGAAGCGTACCGAGCGGAGGTCCCAAAGCCGTAGACGTCGATCTGGCCGTCCCCATCGCGGTCGAAGGTGAGCTGCTGGGCGTACTTCACGAAGTCGTCCCAGGTCCAATCTAGGGGCTCGGGCACGCCCCTCTCCGCGAAGATGTCCTTGCGGTAGAGGATCGTGCGGACGTCGGTGAAGTAGGGGATGGAGATGAGCTTCCCCTTAAGGCCCTTTGGGGTGGTGGCCTGATAGCGTGAGTCCTCGAGGACCGCTGGGATGAAAGCCTCCACCACCTCGTCGGGGATTAGGTTGTCCAGGGGTTCCAAAACCCCGAAGCGCGCGAGCACGTGCTCGAAGGGCGAGCCCAGCTTGATGAGGTCCGGGGCCTTGCCGGAGGCGATGGCCACCTGGATCTTGGTGTGTGGATCCTCGGCCCAGGGGATGGCGACGAACTTCACCTTGATGCCGGTGGCCGCCTCGAACTCCCCGATGTATTGTTTGACAAGGGGGAGATCGGTCTTAGGGTCACCCCCGGCGAACCAGAAGGTGATCTGGGTGGCACCAGCCGTGGTGGCCACCAGCCCCAGGACGGCGAACAGCATGAAAACCTTTCTCATTACGCACCTCCTCCTTTTTTAGCCGCTCTACGGCTTGAGGGCCTCGGCCAAGGCCGCCTTGAGCTCCTCGCTTCCCGCGAGGGTTCCGTAGCGGAAGACGCAGAACCCACTCGCTCCGGCCTGCCTCGCGGCGTAAATGGCCTTCTGGAGCTCCAGGCCGGAGATATCGAAGGCCTGGACACCCATGAGCACAGGCTTCTCCTCAGGTACTACCTGACGTGTTCCCTCGTAAACCCGCACGATCCAGCCGGCCTCGTTGCCCCACTCCATGTGGTAGGTCATGGGGATGATCAGATCACAGAGATCCCCGAAGTCGGCGAACCGCTGGCCGTAGTGGACCATGGCGAAGGCGTTCTGGTAGGGATCGGAATCACCGCCCTCGGGCATCAGGGCTGCGGAGAGAATCACGTCGGGCTTAGCGGCCTTAACCGCGTCGCGGATCTCCTTGACGAAGGCGTACACGTCGTCCATCCGCATCTGCACCCAGCGGTTGATGTCCGGATAGCGGCCCTCGTAATACATGTCGATGAACTTCTTGCCGTCACCCTGGCTACCCCAGGTCTCGATAGCGGTCTTAAGGAGGAAGTCGACGTCCAGGCCCTCTATCCAAGCGCGGCCGATCTGCCACGGGCTCCAGCCCCAGGCCCCAGTCGGGTAGCGGACGTAGTCGAGGTGAATCCCGTCCACGCCATACTCGAGGACCTCCTTCATCAGCTCGATCACGTATTGCCGGTAGTCAGGGCGGGCAGCGAACTCCACCGTGGAGCCGGCGCGCCGGAAGTCACCGCCCAGCTCCTTGGGGATGCCCCACATGCGGGACTCGGGATAGGCCGCAAGGTAAGCCTTGTCCTTCGAAACCACGAACCAGGCGTGGATGCGCAGCCCACGCTCGTGGCAAGCCTCTACCGCCCGCTCGAGGATCGTGGTGTCCTCCGCCTTGGCGAGGGCGATCTTCGAGGCCCAGTTGACCGTTCCAGAGATCCCCTTGACGAGAAGGAAGACATCGGTGAAGCCCATCTTCGCGATCTCGGCGATCGCGTCCTCCACCCCCACATCGCGCAGGGTCGAACCCCAGACCCAGATGCCACGGAGTTCTCCTTCGCGCGGGGGCACACGCTCGATCTGGATCGCAGGCTTTTCCACGGGGGGCCAAGAAGCGGGAGGTGTGACGGGACGGATCGAGGCGTAGTTGGGCATGGAACCGTTGTTGTCCACCCAGCGCAGGGTCCGGGCGAGGATGTAAATGAGGACGTCAGCGGTGACGTACGCCTCCTTCTCCCCGTTCTTGATGATCTTTATCTGCTCGGGGATCGCTGGGTTCGCCTCCAGGGCCGCGGAGAGTTCCCTGCCGAGGGCGTAGAGATCCTGCCACATAATCTTGCCGCCCTGCTCCCCCTCGACCAGCTTCACAGGCTTCTGGACATCGAGGTAGGGGATCTCCTCGGGCATCTTCCCTTCCTTGGCATTGGTCACACCATAGAGAGCGAGCCATTTGGCCATGAGGTACAAGGTATCCTCGATGGAAACGGTCACCCCGGTTCCAGGGATTTCGATGGACTCAGGAAGGACCTTGCCAAGGGCTTCGATCTCATTGGCAAGAGCGGTCCCCATCTTCATCACTGCCTCGCCCGGGAAGCTTTTGGCAAGGAGTGGGGATGCAGCTAGAACGATGATAAAGACCGAAAACACCAACCCACGCATACGCATGTATCCCACCTCCTGACTACAGGTTTGCTCAGTGTTCCGAGTGAACCCGCTGCCTCCTTCCCCCTTATCACCCCCTTCACCTGGACGGATTGCGCAGACCGCCCTCCTGAGGTATAGTTGTATAGACCATGATACCGATACCACCCACAGCCGTCAACCGTGGAGGGTTGAGGTGAAGCTACACCCGGCTCTGTTCCGGCTGTTGGATTTCCCTGGCGTCGTGGCATATTTTGATGGTGTTAGGGATGCCCGAAGGATAGGAGAAAGTCAGGAAAGGCGTCCTATATATCACATAAAGATCGGGAGTGGGGAGCTCCGGCTCCTAGTTGTGGCTGGGATCCATGGCACCGAGCCCGCCCCTGTGAACGCTTGTGCCCTTCTCCCCTCACTTCTGCGAGAGCGTTATCCCTTAGGATTCAACTTTGAGCGCTTACGGGAGGTGGAGATCCACATCGTGCCCCTGGCCAATCCGGACGGCTTTGCCCGTAATTACCGCTATTTCGCCGAGAGAGGCTTTTCCCCCCACTGGTCCCATGTGTGGGAAGATGCCCGCTTTACCTCGTGTGGCGAGGACATAAACGGTGACTGGATGCGCCTTCGACTCCCGGAGACCCGGGCGCTCCACCGTGTCTTCAACGAGGTCGATCCCCACGTCGTTCTCGACCTGCACGAGTTCTACGCCAAGGGGGGATGCCCTCCCCGTTGGGCCGAAGAGACCGAGGGTTTCCGGGCCACGCTCACCGACGTGCCTTACCGGTGGGTGAACGGGGCGATCAAGGAGATCTCCGGAGAGCTCGCCAGGGCTGTCGCCGAACGTCTCGACTGGGAACCAAAGATGCGGCACTTCAGTGGCGGGGCATCCGAGGACTTCCTCGCCGCCCCGACCTGCTTGGGGACCCATCTCCCCTACGAGGGCGCGGCGAAGGTCCTAGTCGAGACCTGGGGGGTTGCGCTGGGGCCGTACCTCCTGCCCGACCGGGTCACGATTCACCTCCAGGCGATCCTGGCGACGCTCGAGTTCATGGAAGAGCATAAAGACGAGCTCCTCGCCATGAAGGAGGAGTGGAGGAGGGAGGAGAGGGAAATCGGCCGTTCCCGCGTCGGGTTCTTGATCCGGGGGGAGGAGCTAGAGGAGGCAGGGGAGCTCCTATCGCTCCACGGGATCTCCTGGGAGCGCCGCGGGGAAGGTCTTTTCGTCCCTATGCCGCAGGTGCGCTCCCGCATGGCGCTCCTCCTTTTGGATGAGGACTGTGAACACAACAGAGACCTCGCCTCCCGGCATAAAGGCCCCTACACCCTCAACCGCCTCCTGCGGGTTGAGAGCGAGGTGGCGGGATGATCTTCCGGGAAGGAAGGACGGGGGACCTGGAGGGCATCGTGCGCCTCTTGAACCTCTGTTTTGGGACCTACAGGCGCTGGGGCCTAGATGAGGAGCGCTATCTCGCCTGGGTCGAGCACGATCCTGGGTTCGGCTGGGAGGGCGTCCTCGTGGCGGAGGAGCGAGGGGAGATCGTGGGGCACCTCAATGTGTTGCCTCGGGAGCTCAGTCTCTCGGGGTGCTGGGTGAGGATCGCGGGGATCGCCAACGTGGCGGTTCACCCGGGCCAGCGGCGCCGGGGAGTCGCCCGCGGCCTCATGGTGCACGCCCTGGATAGGGTGCGAGCTCCTCTGGCAGGCCTGTTCGCCGGTTTCGGCGAGGCCGCTTATGCTCTCTACCGTTCCCTGGGCTTTCTCCCCCTCTTCTTCACTCGTTACGCGGTGGTGGCGCGGGAGATGGTTTGGGGCTCCCGAGGTGGGGCCTCGGTGCGCAGGGCCAGTGAAGCAGATTCCCCCGTGCTTCAGAGCCTCTATGAGAAGCAGGCCCATTCCTGGGACGGGATGGCGAGGAGGGACGAGGGGCACTTCCGGGAGCGCGTCTTTCGCTCCTGCGCTACCCACACCTTCTTCCGCGCCTCCTCCAGGGCCGAGGTCCTCATCGAGGAGTCCGGACGGGGATACGCGGTGATCTGGCCCCGGACTGAAGAGGTGCCGCCGGGGATGGGGGTGGTGGGGGAGATGGTTTGGGAGGATGAGGAGGCCTGCGTCTCTCTCCTCTTGGCCACCTTCGAGCGGATGGATGTCTCCGGCCTGAAGGTCTTCGCCCCCTCCTTTCCTCCCCGGGTCGGGGCCGAGTGGTTTCGGACCCCGGAGGTCCTCATGCTGAAACCGCTGGATCCCTCGGGAGAGCTGGAACTTCGCGCGCAAAGATATGTGTTCCCGGCCGACAGGTGGTGAGGCTGCGGTGATAGAGCGTTTTTTCAGGGTTGTGGAGAGGCTCCTCTCGCGGGTGGTGGAGGAGGAGGCCGAGGCGATGAGGAAGGCCTCCGGGCTCCTCTTCGAGGTCATGAAACGGGGCGGGATATTGCACGTCGTGGGGGCAGGGCATTCGGCGATCATCGGGGAGGAGCTCTTCTACCGGGCCGGGGGATTGGCGATCGTCAATCCCCTCTTGAACTCCGACATCAACGTAGCGCACGGAGCGGAGCGCTCGACCTCCCTGGAGGGGATCTCGGGCTACGCCCGCGTTTTGCTCGAACACGCTGGCGTCGAGCCCGAAGACGCGGTGCTCGTGGTCTCGACTACAGGAGTCAATGCCTTCCCGGTGGAGGCCGCCCTCTGCGCCAAGGAACTGGGGGCACGCACCTTGGGATTGACCTCCGTGAACTACTCCGCGGGCCTCCCGATCCGCAATCCCTACGGCAAACGGCTCTTCGAGGTGGTCGACGTGGTGCTCGACAACAAGGTCCCTCCTGGGGACGCGGCCCTCGAGCTTGAGGGGCTCGAGGTCCCCGTGGCTCCGGTCTCCACCATCCTGAACAGCTTCATCGTCCATGGTGTCGTCGCCCTAGCTGTGGAGCGGGCTTTGAAGGAGGGAATGAAGCCGCCGGTCTGGCTCAGCGCCCACCTGGATGGCGCGGAGGAGCACAACGGGGAGCTCCTCAGGCGATACCGCCCCCGGATTCGCCTCTTGTAGGTGGAAAAACATGGAGATTCTGACCAATGCCGCGGTGTATACCCCCCTGGAGGTCATCCGACCGGGGACCGTCTGCCTGGAGGGGGAACGCATCGTGCGGGTCCTCCCTGGGGTGACGAAAAAGGGTGAAGATCTAAAGGGGAGGATCATCGCCCCGGGATTCGTGGACCTTCACATCCACGGATACAGGGGCCACGACACGAACACCAGCACGGCCGAGACCCTCCTCTCTCTCGCCCGCGAGCTCCCCCGTTTCGGGGTCACGGCCTTCATCCCCACGACCGTCACGGCACCGCACGAGGAGCTTTTGCAGATCTCCCGGGCAGTGGCCGGGGCGATGAAAATCCAACGGGAAGGACCGCAGGGGGCGCGGATCTTGGGGCTAGAGCTCGAGGGGCCTTACATCAACCGCGAGAAGAAGGGGGCCCAGAACCCGGAGTTCATCCGCGAGCCGAGCTGGGACGAGTTCCTGGAGTACTGGCGCGCTTCCCAGGGTCATATCCGCACGATCACCGTGGCGCCCGAGGTACCAGGGGCGCTCGAGTTCATCGAGCGGGCCGTCGCCTTGGGGGTGAGAGTCAGCCTGGGGCACACGAACGCGTCTTACGAGGAGGCGAGGGCTGCGATCGCCGCGGGGGCGAGCCGCGCCACTCACCTCTTCAACGCGATGCCCCCCCTTCACCACCGCCATCCCGGGGCCGTGGCCGCGTGTCTGGAGTCCCGGAGCGTTTATCTCGAGCTTATCGCGGACCTGGTGCACGTCTCCGCCCCGATGCTTTGTCTTGTGTGGCGGCTCGCGGGGCCGGGGCGGGTGGCCCTCATCACCGATGCCATCCCCGCCGCCGGGCTTCCGGACGGCGACTACTCCTTGGGGGGACTGCGCGTGCGGGTGCGTGATGGGGTCCCCCGACTTGAGGATGAGGCCCTCGCTGGGAGCTCCCTCACTATGGACCAAGCTGTGCGAAATGCCATCTCGC
>CAYTCK010000034.1:0-12526 GCA_964436445.1 uncultured Thermotogaceae bacterium
ATAGCGAACCCATTTTAGCGACTTGTGGGATAGTGGTCTAGACCACACTACCGCCGTTTGAGCTCCACGTAGAGCTTGTACCTATCGCCTCGGTAGAGCGAGCGGACGTACTCGATGGGAGTGCGGTTGTCGTCGAGGTAGGTGATCCGCTCCATGGAGAGCATGGGCGTGCCGGGCTTCACCCCCAGGAGCTCCGCCTCGAACGTGTTCGCCACCGCGGCCTCGACGGTCTGTTCCGCCCTCCCCAGCCTGAGCCCGTACTCCTCCTGCAGGGTGCGGTACAGGGACCTGTCGGCGAAGTCGAGCCCTTCCAACCCGGGACAGAGGGAGTGGCGCAGGTACGAGGTCTCCAGGGCCATGGGTTCACCGTCCGCTGTGCGCAACCTCTGCAAAAGCACGAACTCCTCTTCCGGACCGACCCCAAGCCTCCGGGCCACCCTCTCGTCGCGTACGACCTCGACCCGGAGAACCCTAGCACCGGCCCGCATCCCCCGCTCCCGCATGTCCTCGGTGAAGCTGGTGAGCCAAAGGAGGCCCTGGCGGATCTTGGGCTCGGCGACGAATGATCCCTTCCCCTGGGCACGGTAGATGTATCCCTCGGCCTCCAGCTCCTGCAGGGCCCTGCGGGCGGTCATGCGGCTGATGCGGTACCTCTCCTCCAGTTCCCGCTCCGAGGGGACACGCTCATGGGGCCTGAGCGCGCCGCTCTCGATCTGTTGCTTCAAGGCCTCCTTCAGTTGGTAGTAGATCGGGACAGGACTCTTGCGGTCTATGTATATCGGTTTCCTCGGCATCCGAACCCCTCCCGGAAACGATGGTATATCCAAGCATACCATTTTCGCCAGTGGGGGGTACAATTTGAAGAGGTGGTGGAGATGCGTATCCCCCGGTTCCTGTTCCGGGTGAAGAACCGCGAGATCGAGGCCGAGGCGAAGGCCCTGGTGGAGGCTTTGGGCATAGATGACATCGAGATCCGCAGGGATGATACCATCGCCGAAGCCTGGCTCGAGGACTACGAAGCGGGTCGCACCATCTACGGCTTCGAAGAGATCCGGGAATACCTGGAGAAGTTGGTCAAGGGCCGCTGAGGGGCAGGGCCTTGCGGGCGGCGACGAGATAACCGGTGAAACCGATCATCCGCTCGAAAGGCCTCACCCCTTCCCGTTCCCGCACCAACATCCGCCGTTCCAAGATCTCCACCGCTTCCAGGGCAGTGAACCCAGTCTCCTGCAGGGCTCGAACACTCGTCTTGAGCTGTTCGGCCGTGGGGACGATGAGGGCGATGGGGCGGCCCGGGGCGAGTACCCGGTGGGCGGGCTCCACCGCAACCCAGGGCTCAGGAAGGTCCAGGAAGACCGCATCCACCTCGCCTTCGACGGGGAAGGGCTCCCCGGCCTCCAGGACCCCGGCCTCCACCCGATCCGCCAGCCCGGCTCGGGCGATATTCCGCAGGGCGTTCTCCAGGAAATCCTCCCTCCTGTCGAAGGTGTAGACCTTGCCCGCGGGCCCCACGGCGTGGGCGAGCAGGATGGTAAAGGCCCCAGAACCTGTGCCCATCTCCACCACCCGCATCCCGGGGCCGAGATCCAGGGCGAGGAGCAGCCACCCGGCGTCCTTGGGGTAGACGATCTGAGTGAGACGACGCACCTTCATCATCTTGTCCACCACCCTGGGGCGGAACACGGTGAAGAGGGTTCCGGTGCTGGAATGGACACGGCTTCCCTCGGGAAGCCCAACGAGCGCTCCATGGGCCACGGTCCCCTTGTGGGTGTGAAGGATCTCCCCTTCCTGGAGCTGGAAGAGGAAGGACTTCCCCTTCTTCTCCTCCCACAGGAGGACGAGCTCTCCGTACTCAAGCGGGCGCGCCATGGGAGACCCTCTCCTTGAGCCGGCAGAAGCGGCAAGGGCCCTGGGAGGCGGTGGGCATGCCGCAGACCGGGCACTCCCGTAGCTCCACGGGCTCCGGCGGCTGGAAGCGGTCCCGGATCCTGTAGAACTGCCTGAGGAAGGTGATCTTCGTGGCCGGGTAGCGGTCCTCCAGTTGGTTGAGCACCCCCTTCAGAACCAGGGAGCGGGCCCCTCGGGAATGGGGGCATTCATCCCGCAGGTAACGGATCCCCCGGAGGACACAGTAGATTGCCATCTCCCTCTCCGAGAGGAAAACCAAAGGCTTCGCCCGGCGCACCAATTTGCCCTGACCCGGCAGGACGGGATACTGGCGCGCCAGATACCCCTCCTCCCATCGGAGGACATTGCCCAGGAGGGTGGCGGCCTCGTCGTCGAGGTTATGGCCGGTGACGATGACGTCGTACCCCCCCTCCCAGGCGGCCCGGTTCAGGAGATAACGCTTGGCCACCCCGCAGATGGCACAGGGCTTTTCCCGGACCCGCCGCACGACCTCGTCCAACCCAGCCCCCAGTTCCTCGGCCAAGGAGATCACCCGTAGGGAGAGACCCCGTTCCGTGGCAAAGGCACGGCTTGCCTCCAGGGACCGCCGGGAGTAATCCCCGATCCCCAGGTCGATGAAAACACCATCAGCCTGGTAACCGAGCCGGGTGAGGATCTCCCACAGGGCCAAAGAGTCCTTGCCCCCGGAGACGGCCACCAGGATCCTCTCCTGGGGTGAGAACATCCGGAACCTGGCGATGGCCTCCGCAACCACCCGTTCCACCCGGGCGAGGAAATGCTCCGGGCAAAGCTTCAGGTTGGCGTGGCGGAGCTTGACGATCGCCTCTTTGCCGCAGATGGTGCATTTCATCGGCTAACCTCCGGAGACCACGTCCCAAAGTTCGATTTCCTCTCCCGGGGAGAGGCGATGGGAAAGGGGAATAACCGTCCCGTCCTTCAGGGCGATGACCGTTTCCGGGAGGATCCCCAAGGCCCGCAGGGCCTTCTCCAGGGTGCCCTTGGGCTCGATCCTGTATTCCTTTCCGCGGTAACGCAGGGTGACCACAGCAACCGAATTATATTCGCCCCTTGCCGAAGGGGGGCCTAAAATCCGAGAGATGGAGCTTTTGGACAGGCTGGCAGATCCCCTGGCGTTGGGGTGTCTTTTCCTCTTGTTAGCTTTCCTGAGCGTCTCCATCAGAGGGAGGAAGTGGCTTGCGATCCTTTTGGGACTTATCTTCGCCGGTTTCTACGGACTGGGCATTTCCCCGGTGACCTCCTTCCTCCTCACGCCCCTGGAGGGGCGCTACCCGACCCTGGAGCGGCCTCCGGAAGGGATAGGTGCCATCGTGGTGCTCACCGGTGGGGAAGCCTGGGGGAGGGAGCGTCCCATCACCAGCGATCTCTCCGAGGTCTCCCTGGAACGTCTGGTGGAGGCCATCCGGTTGTGGCGCTTGTCCGGGGGCAGGACCAGGATCCTGTTCGTAGGGGGGATCGGAGCCCCGGGCCGGCGGGCCGAAGCCCCGCTGGTGGCGCGCGCGGCCCTCGCCCTGGGGGTGCCGCCGGAGGCGGTCGACTGGGAGTCCTCCTCCCGTAATACATACGAAAACGCCCTGGCGGTGAAGGGGATCCTGGGGAAAGAGAGGTTCGTCTTGGTCACCTCCGCCTTCCACATGCCCCGGGCCATGTGGGTCTTCCAGAGGCTGGGGATGGCCCCAGTGCCCGCCCCCTGTGGCCAGGAGGGACAGGATACCTATACCCCTTACGACTACATCCCCCAGGCGATAAACCTCTGGCACTCCGCCCACGCCCTGCGGGAATACCTGGCCCTCCTCTGGTACCGGATCCGCTACCGGTAAAGGAGCAAGATCGCCGTCCCAGGGAGCAGAGCGGCCGTGGTCAGAGGGATCCCATGGCGGATGAAGCTCCAGAACCCGATGGCTATTCCCCGTTTCCTGGCCTCCTCCAGGGCGATGAGGTTCACCACCGATCCCACCGGGGTGAGGCACCCCGCCACGGTGGATACAAACCCCAGGGTGTACCAAAAAAGCGGGGCCCCGCCGAAATGGCCTGCCCATCCCCGGGCGAGGAGAACGAAGGGTACGTTGGAGAGCAGTTGGCTTCCCAAGAAGGTCATCCAGGTGAGATGAAGGTAGGAAAGCCGCCCGCCGCTGAAGAACCCTTGCAACAGGGAATCGAGGCGCCGCACGGGGCCGGAGGTCTCCACACCGTGCATGACGATGAAGAGCCCCACGAAAAGGGCCAGTAGGGGCCAGTCCACTCCCGTGAGACCCTCCGAGGCATCGCGGTGCCAAAGGAGAAGGGAAAGGAGGGCCCCGGCCATGGCAGCCCCTCCCACGGGGTACCCCAAAAGATACCCTCCGATCGTGAGAACGATGCCGGGGAGAGGGCGCCAAAGGCGATGGGGGTCGGGATCGGGGCCAGCAGGGGGATGGACTTCTGATGCCACGAGTCTCCCCCGGAAGAGGAGGAGCAAGGCGATGTAAGCTCCGACGAGCCCGGTAACAACCGGTAGGGATTCCGCCGTGAGGAAATCGAGGTAATGTATCCCCGAAGCCGTCCCGATGATGGCGTTCTGGGGGTTGCCGGACAGGGTCAGGGCACTTCCTACGTTGGCCCCGACGATCAAGGCCCAAACCAAGGGCAAAGGTGCGAGCCCTAGGGAGGTCCCCAGCTCGAAGAGGAAAGGGGCGAAGAAGACACACACAGCGTCGTTCACCAAAAAGGCGGAGAGGATAGCTGCTCCCCCGAACACGGCCCCCAGCGTGGCCCAGGGAGGAGGGGTGAGTCGAACGAGCCCCTTGACCAATGCCCGGTGGAGGCCAGCCCGGGCAAGGAGAGTCGCTTGAACCATCATCCCCAGAAGGAGGAGGATGGTGTTCCAATCCACAACCTCTTGAGAGAAGGCCTCTCGGAAGGGGACCACTCCCAGCGCCACCGTGAGGAAGGCCCCGAGGAGGGCCCCCCCTGTCCGTCCCAGAGGAAGCCAGCGAGGTCCCGAGCCAGAGATGAAGATGTAAGTGAGGGCGAAGATGGCGATCGCTTTCACCTTTCATCCTTCCGGTGGACCACCCAAGTCCCCCCTTCCACCGCGCGGTTGGGGATCACGTGGAGTTTCCCTTGATCATCGCGGATGCGTGTCTTGCGAAGGTCGATCCTTTCCACCACCCCCTCCACTCCTCCGGCGGTAACCCGGTAACCGATGTCCAGATCCTCATCCGCCGCTAAGAAGAGCCCCGCCACGATATCGGCAGTGGTGTTCTTGGCTCCCTGGGCCACCGCTAAAGCCACCAGGGCCAAGGAGCCCGAGAGGGTGGCAGCGATCACCGTGAGCTTGAGCACGGCGAATATCCCCGAGATCACCAGGATCCAGGCCACGGTGGTGGCCATGGAGAGGGCCAGCGAGAGGACCGCTGGCTTCCATTTGACCCGCCGCAGGAGCCGTCTCCCCAGGGGACGCAAGAGCCCATGGATGGCCAACGCCCCGAAGAGGAAAATGCCGATGGCCCAAGCCAACCGAGGCAGGTACTCCCACATCACCGTGATGATCCCCTGCCAATCCATAAGAACACCTCCTGTTGAATCGGGCAATTGTGGTGGAGTTCTTGCGCCAATACAATCGTGTGCCATGTGTCTTGCGGTCCCGGTGAAGGTGGTAGCGGTGGAGGGGAAGGAAGCCACGGTGGACCTGGGAGGAGGCGTCCTCTCCAGAACGCGGTTGGACCTCCTGTCCGAGGAAGTGAGACCCGGGGATTACGTCCTGGTGCACACCGGCTTCGCCATCAGACGTTTGGATCCAGCGGACGCCGAGGAAACCCTCCGGCTTTTCGACGAGCTATTCTCTTACATCGATGAAGGCCAGGGAGCTTAGCCCCTTCTCCCTGCGGGACCCGGCTGCCGCCAAGCGGCTGGTCCGAGCCCTGCGCCATCTCGCTCCGGATCGTCCGGTCAAGATCGTCCACGTCTGTGGCACCCATGAGGCGACCATCGCCGAGCATGGGCTGCGCTCACTCCTCCCACAGGGCGTGGAGGTCTATGAGGGGCCGGGGTGCCCCGTGTGTGTCACCTCCACCGCCGATATCAACCTCGCCGTGAAGCTCGCCCTGGAGGAGGGTGTCATCGTCTGTACCTTCGGGGATATGCTTCGGGTCCCCGGTACGGAGCTCACCCTGGAGGAGGCCCGGGCCCAGGGGGGCGATGTGCGGGTGGTGCTCTCGGCAACCGATGCCGTGCGTATCGCCCAGGAGAACCCTCGGCGGGAGGTGGTCTTCTTCGCCGTGGGCTTCGAGACCACGGCCCCGGCGACGGCGGCGGTCCTCCTGGAAGAGCCCCCGGAGAATTTCTCGGTGCTCTGCGCCCATAAGCTCATCCCCCCGGCCATGGCGGCCCTGATGGTGGACGAGGGGAATCCAGTGGACGGGTTCCTCGCGCCGGGTCACGTGTCTACCATCATCGGGTCCGATGCCTACAGGGATTTCGTCTCCCGCTTCCGGGTCCCGGTAGTCGTGGGGGGGTTCGAACCACTGGATGTGCTCTACGCCATCGCCTTGATCCTGAAGCAGCTAAGGGAGGACCGGGCAGAGGTGGAGAACGCTTACCCCCGTGCTGTGCGCCCCGAGGGGAACCCCAGAGCCCAGGAGCTTCTGGAGAGGGCCTTCCGGGTGGTGAACGCCATTTGGCGGGGGATCGGAGAGATCCCGGCCTCAGGCCTGGATCTACGGGAGGAGCTCTCCCGGTTCGATGCCCGTAAGAAGTTCGGGCTCGAGGCTCAGGTCGGGGTGGAGGAGCCCCCGGGATGTCGTTGCTCGGATGTGATCATGGCCAGGGCGGTGCCCACCGACTGTCCCCTCTTCGGGAGGGTCTGCACGCCTCTTTCCCCGGTGGGGCCATGCATGGTCGGGGCGGAGGGCGCCTGTTCGATCTGGTACCGCTACGGGGAGCGGCCAGTGCTATGAGGAAGCCCCTTTCGGAGGATAAGGTCACTGCCCTACACGGTGCCGGCGGGGAGCTGATGCAGCGTTTCCTCGCCGAGGTGGTCCTTCCCCGTATCCCCCTGAAGGCCGCTGGACCTGTGGGACTGGCGGACCTGGACGACGGAGCCGTCCTTTCCCTCCCCGAGGGCCAGGTAGTGGTGACGACCGATTCCCACGTGGTGAAGCCTATCTTCTTCCCTGGGGGCGATATCGGGAAGCTCGCGGCCTGCGGGACGATAAACGACCTCGCGGTGATGGGGGCGAGGCCCGTGGCCTTGACACTTTCCCTCATCCTGGAGGAGGGATTCTCCCTCTCCGATCTGGAGCGGATCCTCTCCTCGCTGGCCGCGGTGCTCAAGGAGTTAGGGGTGGCGCTGGTGACCGGCGACACCAAGGTCATGGGAAGGGGGGATCTGGACGGGATCGCCATCAACACCACCGGGATCGGTGTTTGCCAGGAGCCCATCAGGGACGCGGGCCTCGAGCCCGGGGACCTGATCGTGGTGAGCGGTCCCATAGGGGACCACGGCATGGCCCTCCTGGTGGCCCGAGAGGGCCTCCCGGTGGAGGGGGGAGTCGAAAGCGACGTGGCCCCGGTCTGGCCCCTGGTGGCCCGAGCCCTGGAGGTCGGGGGGGTCCATGCCATGAAGGACCCCACCAGGGGAGGGCTCGCCGCTGCGTTGAACGAGATGGCCCACAAGTCCGGGGTGGGGATCCTGGTCCAGGAGGAGACGGTTCCGATACGGCCGCAGGTGAAGGGGATGGCAGAGATGTTGGGGATAAGCCCCTTCATGTTGGCCTGTGAGGGGCGGGTGGTGTTCGGGGTCTCGCGGGACCGGGCCGAGGCGGTGCTGAAGGCTATCAGGGAGGATCCCTTGGGGCGGGAGGCGGCGATCATCGGTGAGGTCACAGCGGAGTATCCGGGGCGGGTGGTTCTGGAGACCCGGGTCGGTGGGAAAAGGTATCTGGAGATGCCCCTGGGGGATCCTATACCGCGGATCTGTTGATGCTTGGGACATGGATAAACATGGGGACCGTCCTCGCGGGAGGGCTCCTGGGCTGGGCCCTGGGGGAGAGGTTTCCGGATGGGATGCGTCGGGCGGCCACGGCCAGTGTGGGGATAGTGACCTTGATCCTGGGCTTCAAGATGGCCCTGGAAGGGAAACAGCTACTGGTCCTGTTGTTGGCTGTGATCCTGGGGGGAATCCTGGGAACGGCCCTTGGCCTCAGCCGGCGGTTGGAGGCGGGGAGCCGCAGGATGCAGGAACTCTTCCGGGGCTATCCGGTAGCCCAGGGGTTCCTGACGGCAAGCCTGCTCTTCTGCGTTGGTCCCCTCTCGCTCCTGGGAGCGATACGGGATGGGCTCTTCGGTGATTGGAGCCTCCTCGGGGCCAAAGCGATGTTGGACGGGATCTCGGCCGTGGCCCTGACGGCGGCTCTGGGACCGGGGGTCCTCCTCTCGTTGGGGGTGATCCTGGTCTACCAGGGAGGGGTCACCCTGGCGGCGAGGTTCTTGGGGAGCGGGATCGCCACCGGTTCCCCCCCTCTGGATGCTTTTTCCGCCGCTGGGGGAGCGGTGATCATCGCCCTGGGGCTGGAACTCTTGGAGTTGAAGCGAATACCTGCCGTCGATCTCCTGCCGGCACTCCTGCTCGCTCCCCTTCTCTCCTGGGTCCTCGCCCCTTTGCATCTACCCTAAGCGCCTCATTCTCCACGGGGCGCTACGGGAGCCGGAACACGTATCACCCCCTGCCTCCAGCTCCCTCGCAGGAACCAACCAGAAGGAGGCCGGCGGGGAAGTTGCTCAGGGCCATCCCGATCCAGAGGCCCTCGGCCCCGGTGTACTGGGCGACAAAGAGAGACCCCGCAGTTTGATGTCCGATCCCAGCGACATGAAGGTGAAGATCACCGGCCAGGAAAGGGTGGGATCGGAGAGGGCCTGGGTGGAGACCTTTCCAAGCCAAAAGAATCAATCAGGTTGTAGAGTGCTCGCAGGGCGTCGGAGACCCTCACCGGCCACGCTAGGATCAACATAGTACCCAGGACGTTTCCCTGGAGGTTCAGCTCCCGGCGACGGGATCCCGAGAGAGGTGACAATTCAGAAGAGTTCCTTCAACCGTTCCTTCACCGCCGGTGTCAGGTCGTCCACCTGAGAGGGGTCAACGTAGAGAGCGTCCTGTACCCGGATGAGCACAGCGTATCCCCGTTCCTTCGCGATCTGGGCGGCGATCTGGGCGAACTTCGCCATGATGGTCTGGGAGAGGAGCTGCTCCAGCTGCTGGAAGATCGTGTATAGTTCCTGATATTTGCCTAGGAAATCCTGTAGTTTCTCTTCTTTTACCCCCTGTTTCGCCTGTTCCATCAGGGATTGTACTTCGTCCTCCAAGGGGCTGATCTTGTCCTCAAGCTGGCTCAGATCTCCACGAATATCGGAGAACTCCTCAGAGGAGATCATCCGGTGGATGAGATCGAGCTGGCGTCTGAGCTTGATATCCAAGAGCTCCACCTCCAGTTTGAGAAGCTCCCGTTTGTAGGTTTCCTCGTCGATCTTCCCTTCCTGGTAGTGGGAACGCAGGTCGTCCATTTCCTCCTGCTTCATTTTCGCCGCTTGGGTAGAGGGAAGGAGGACGTCGGAAAGAAGGGCCTCCAGGTCCACGGAGGCCAACCTGATCCCCGCGGCCGTTCCACCGGTTTGGACAGGGGCTTTTCCGCCCGTGGCACCCGTCTCCCGCAGCCCCTTTACCTCCTCCTGCAGCGAGGAGACGGCATTCCGAAGTTGGGAGAGTTCCGCCAGGAGCTTTCCGAGGTCCACACCGGAGATTCTCTCCTCCAAGGTGGAAACCCTCTTTTCCAGGGCCGCGAGATCACCGGAGAGGCTTTCCAGCTCACCCTTCTTCCCGGCCCCGAGCTTTCCTCCCAAGAGCCCACCCGCGATCCCCAGGACCAAGGCTCCCACCAGGACGACCACGCTCCATTTCCCTTTCATCACGCGCCCCCTTCTTCAATCGCGGAATATGGTGGCCTCGGGCTCGGGCCCCAAGCTGATGATCCGCACCGGTACCCCCAGGGCTTCCTGGATGTAAGCCACGTAATCCCGGGCCGCCCTGGGGAGATCGGCGAAGGACCGGGCTTTGCGGATATCCTCCTTCCATCCGGGGAGCTGTTCGTAGATAGGCCGTACCTGGGAAAGTTCCCTCAGTGAGGCTGGGAACTCCTCCACCCTCTCTCCCCCGATGCGGTAAGCCACACAAACGGGGATCCATGGCAGTCCGGAAAGCACGTCCAACTTGGTGAGGGCGAGTTCCGTGAAGCCGTTCACCTGCTGGGCGTAGCGCAGGGCTACGAGGTCCAGCCACCCACATCGGCGGGGACGGCCGGTGGTGGCGCCGTATTCCCCTCCCCGTTCCCGCAATAGGGCTCCTTGAGGGCCCCGATCCTCGCTGGGGAACGGACCCTCCCCTACGCGGGTAGTGTAGGCCTTCAGGACACCGATCACCCGGGAAAACTCCCGTATGGGAACCCCAGTCCCCCAACCGATCCCGTGAACCGTGGTGGAGGAAGAGGTGACATAGGGATACGTGCCCAGATCCAGGTCCAAGAGTGTCCCTTGAGCTCCCTCGAAGACCACCGTCTTCCCGCTGGCCAGGGCCTTCCTGATGTGGCTCTGGGTGTCTCCCAGTCGTTCCCGGAAGACGGCGTAGAACTCGAAAAGCTCTTGCGCAACCCTTTCCGGATCCAGAGCTGGCCTTCCCGGAACTCTGGTGGCATTGAGGAGCTTGTAAACCCTTTCCTGAACAAGCTCGTGATCCGACAGGTCGATGAAGCGCAGGCCTAGCCGGGCCGCCTTATCGGCATAGGCTGGACCGATTCCTCGTCGGGTGGTCCCCAGGGATTTCGCCAGCCCTACCCCGATTTCCCGGTCCTTGTGGTAGGGGAGGATCACGTGGGCCCGTTCGGAGATGAGGAGCCTTGGCTCCGGCCGTCCCTGGCGGGAGATCTCCTGGAGTTCCTCCCGTAGGACCCAGGGATCGATCACCATCCCGTGGGCCAACACCCCGGTGACCCCCTCCCGCAGTGAGCCGGTTGGGATATGGTGGAGCCTGATGGTGCCATAGGCATCGACTACCGTGTGGCCGGCGTTGGGGCCTCCGTTGAAGCGGACAACCAGGTCCGCCCGCTCGGAGAGAAGATGCGAGATCTTCCCCTTGCCCTCGTCACCCCATTGCATCCCGATGATGGCGATCGCCTTCATCCCTCTTTCCTCCGGAAGATCATCCAACGGCCAAGGAGGGATCTCAAGTTGCTTCTCCTCAGGAGATCCTATCCGTTATCCGGTTTTTTCGAAGTTACACCAGAAGGGTCCCTATGGCCGCGAGGACGGCCTGAAGCACTGCTTCCAGCTCCAGTTCCCGCCCCAGGACCTCCTGAAGAGAGATCGCCATCCCCTTGAGCTCCTCCGGGATGGGGTTGTTGACGTTGATTCCGATCCCCACCACCACTGGGCCCGCCGCTTCCCCCAGGTAGCTCGTCTCCACCAACACCCCTCCGAGTTTCCTCCCGCGGAGCTCGAGGTCGTTGGGGGGATTCACGTGGATGGGGAGGGAAAACGCCTTCGCAAGAGATCGAGCCACCGCTGCGGCCACTTGGATGTGGGCCGGGGCCGGGGGCGGGAGCACCGCCGAGAGCCAAAGGCCTCCTTTCGGGGAACGCCAGACCGCGCCCCTCCGTCCCCGTCCCCGCCGCTGTACTTCGGCCACCACCACCGTCCCCACTTCCCCCAACTCCCGCGCCACGTCCTGGGTGGAGTTGACTTCCGGAAACCGAACAATCCTCCAACGGAGCAAGGGATGGTCCCTAGGGCTCAGTCCCTCGTCCATCGGCCGCTCAACCCTCGCCCTTCGCACGGCGGAGGTAGATCCGACCGGATTTCCCGTGGATCCTCGTGGAGAGCCGCTCCCTCTCGTTCCGGCGTCGGTTCCCTTCCTCCCCGGAGAACTCCACCGTGTATTCCGGGTTGGGGAGGGGACCTTCCACCAGGGATACCGCCAGGACCTCCTCCTTGATCCGCTCGGGGAACCTCTTGAAGATCTCGGCGATTTCCCCTTCGTAGCCGAGCTCTATCCGGTCGGTCACTTCGAACCCGGCCTCCTTGCGAGCAAGCTGTATCCGGTGGATGAGCTCCCTGAGATCCCCCTCCGCCCGGAGCTCCTCGTCGAGCCTGATATCCAAGGCTACTGCGTCCTCCCCCTCCTCAAGCATCACGTACCCCTCGACGGTCTCCCAGGAGACCTTCACGTCCGCGGGGGTAAGCTCCACCACCTCTCCGTCCACGTCCAGGAGGGTCCTTCCCGCCTGGAGCTTCTGAAAGAGCGCGGCGTGGTCGCCCCGCTCGAGCGCCGCGGCCACCTTCGGGGCCAACGCCCCGAGGCGCGGCCCGAGCGAGGCGAAGTTGGGGGAGAGCACCGGCCGCCGGAGTTCACTCAGGTCATCTGCCAAGGAGATTTCCTTCACATTGAGCTCGGCTTTGGCGAGGTTCCAGAGTTCTTTAGGAATCTCCTCGTCCCCTGGCCGCTTTCGTACGAGGAGCCGCCGCAGGGGCTGACGGACCTTGACCTTGGCCAGGTTCCGCGCCGCCAGGCCCAGCT
>CAYTCK010000035.1:0-12501 GCA_964436445.1 uncultured Thermotogaceae bacterium
TTGTGAAGGACTACGGATACCTACCTCAGACAACGGAAGCCTGGATCTATCTTGCAATGACCAGGTTGATGTTGAGAAGGTTGGCTAATGTAGCCCATTAAGACAGTCTCTCAAGTCATGTCTGAAGCTCAGGTGTGGTGTGGATGGAGTGAGAACGGGACACGTGCTCCGTCTCCGCCGAACCCAGGGTCCATTCGGGAGCCTCGGAGGTGTGCCTTGTCCCGTGATCCTTCGCCTCCACCCGCGGCGTTTCGGCGGAGGGCGTCGGGTCCCTCACCCCTGAGCCGCCGAAGAGATGTGGATGGAAGGTGAACTATAATGCGGTACATCCGGTCCAAGAACGGGAGATGGGGGATGGCGATAAAGGTCAGCGAGGGCGAGATCGCGCGGCGCCGCAAGGAGTTGGAGGAAAAACTCGAGGCGGAGGGCATCGCAGGGGCCTGCATGTTCTCCCCGCATAACGTCTTCTATTTCAGCCGGTTCGCCTTCATCGCCACCGAACGGCCCATAGCGCTCGCCTGGGCGTTCGGGAAGCGTCCGGTGCTCTTCGTCCCGCTTTTGGAGCGGGAGCACGCCGAGGAGGCGTGTGATGTGGAGGTCGCCACCTACCCCGAATACCCGGACGAGCGACACCCCATGGAGCGGTTGGCGGACCTCCTCCGGGACCTCGGCCTCGAGGGCAAAAGGATCGGAGCCGATTCCGACGGCTACGGTGGCGGCTACGGCTATCGCGGGCCCAAGCTGAGCGAGGCCATCGCGGCCGAGGTCGTGCTGATAAAAGATACTCTCGAGCGGATGATGTCCGTGAAGAGCCCGGAGGAGATCGAGCTCCTGCGGGAGAGCGCTAAATGGGCCAACCTCGCCCATTCCCTCCTCCAGGAGTACACGCGGCCGGGATTCACCGAGACAGAGATCGCCGCCCGGGCATCTCTTGAGGCCTCCGTGGCCATGTTCCGAGCCCTGGGACCGGATTACCGGCCCACGCGCCCGGGGCTCCCGGCGCAGGCGGGCTTCCGCGGCCAGGTGGGACCGGGTTCGGCGATCCCCCACGCCATCACCACCAACGCCCGTATCAGAAAGGGCGACGTCCTCGTCACCGGGGCCACCGCGGATGCAGGGGGTTACTGGGCGGAGCTCGAGCGCACCCTGATCGTGGGGAAGCCCACCGAAAAGCAGCGCCACTGCTTCGAGCTCATGCTCGCCGCCCAGGACCTCGCCCTCGCGGAGATAAGGCCCGGCCGCCTGTGCGCCGACGTGGACCGGGCGGTACGCGATTTCTTCGCCAGGGAGGGGATCGAGGGGTATTGGCGTCACCACACCGGGCACGCCCTGGGTATAAGAATGCACGAGGCGCCGTTCCTCGACATCGGGGACGACACCGTGATCGAACCGGGGATGGTGTTCTCGGTGGAGCCCGGGATCTATATCCCCGGGTTCGCCGGGTTCCGCCACTCGGACACCGTGGTGGTGACGGAAAGCGGGGCCGAGCGCCTCACCCATTACCCCCGCGCCCTGGCGGATCTCATCGTCGAATGAGCCCCTGGGATAGCAATGAAGCCGAGGTCACGGGCCGGAGGCTTCCCCGCACTCCGTTTCCGGGTGATCTAAGGCCAGACCACGGAAGGAGACCTGCTTCGTGGGCCATGGGATAGGGAGTGGGATCGGATCCAAGACGTAGGGTGGGCTCGTGGATCGCGGATGGAGTTGATTTTCCGTTTTTGAATGGGTGGGATCGGGACTGTAGTATTCCCAAGCCATGTACCTCATCGTGGTGGGAGCGGGCGGCATCGGCTCCGCGTTGGTGGAGATAGCGCTGCGGGACCGGCACAACGTGGTGGTGATTGAGAAGGATCCCCGCAAGGCCGAGGAGATCAGCCGTCGCCACGATATCCTAGTTCTCAACCGGGATGCCACCTCTGTGGATGCCCTGCGGGACGCCGGGGCGGAGCGGGCCGATGCCATCGTGGCCACTACTGGGGACGATGCCACCAACCTCATGATCGTGGCCCTGGCCCAGAAGCTGGAGATCCCCTCCATCGTCTCCGTGGTCAACAACCGGGAGCATACGGAACTCTTCCGGAGGCTCGGGGCCAACGTGATGGAGAACCCGGACGTGATCGTCGCGGAGTACCTCTACAACGCGGTCCAACGCCCCAAGATCCGGGATCTGGTCACCCTCTCCGGCGGGGCCCAGGTCTTCCGGGCGGTGGTCACCGAACGCTCGCCCTTGGTGGGGAAATCGCTGCGGGAGGCAGGGGAGCGGGGGATCATCCCGGAGGGGATCCTGATCGCCGCCATCGAACGGGAGGGCCAGACCATCATTCCCTCGGGGGCCACGGTGATCCAGGCAGGGGACCTCATCACCGTCTTCTCCAAAAGCCATGCCACCGATGCCCTGGTGGAGCGTCTTACGGGCTGAGCGATGAAGCTCGAGGACCTTCGGGTGGTCCTGCGGGGCCTGGGCCTGTTGGTACCCTTGGTCGGGGTCATGGCCCTGGCCTCCATGCCGGTGGCCCTGGTCTTCGGAGAGCACTACGCCCTTTGGCCTCTCGGGGCCACGGCGGCCATCTCCTTCGCCTTGGGGCTTCTGCTCTTCCTCCCCTTCCGGGGGGCGCCGGAGGCCCAACTCAAACACGGCCTCCTCATAGCCGCCCTGGGATGGGTTCTGGTGGCCGCCCTGGGGGCACTTCCCTTCTACCTCGTCGCCCAACGGTACGTGCAGCCGACGCCCTTCCGAGACTTCACATCGGCCTTCTTCGAGTCGGTGTCAGGGTATACGGGCACCGGTCTCACCATGGCCACCCGGCCCGATCTCTTGCCCAAGGTGCTCCAGTGGTGGCGTTCCTTCATCGAGTGGGTCGGTGGGATGGGTGTGATCGTCCTCATGCTCTCTATCCTGGCCGGACCCCGTCCCAGCGCCGTCACCCTATACTTCTCCGAGGCCCGCACGGAGAAGATCCACCCCTCGGTGATCTCCACGGTGCGTACCATGTGGTGGATCTTCGTCCTGTACACCCTGGCCTCGACCATCGGCCTCTGGAGCACCGGGATGCCCCCTTGGGAGGCCCTGAATCACGCCATGACCGGGATCTCCACCGGCGGATTCACGGTTTGGCCCGATTCCATCGGCCATTATCACTCCTTGGCTGTGGAGATGGTGCTCCACGCGGTGATGCTGGCCGGGGCCATAAGCTTCGCCGTCCATTACCGGGCCATGCAGTGGGGCCCGAAGGTCTTCCTGGGGGATGTCCAAACCCGTTATCTCATCCTGATCTCCCTCCTTGGGATAGGGGCGCTGGGGTTGGAGAACCTGCTTCGCGTGTCCCCGGGGAGGGCATTCCGGGACAGCGCCTTTCAGTTCGTCTCCGCCCTCTCATGCACTGGGTTCCAAACGGCCGACATCCGCTCCTGGTCCGACACGGCGAAGCTCATCCTCTCCGTGGCGATGGTGATCGGGGGGGCCGCGGGTTCCACCGCTGGGGGGATCAAGGTGGCCCGGTTCCTCCTCCTGGTCAAGGGAGTCAGCTGGCGGCTGCGGAAGATAGTCTCCCCCACCGCCGCAGTGGTTCCCCTGCGTTTGGGGAAGGAGGTGCTCCCGGACCAAGAGGCCTCCCGTAGGTTAGAGGAGGCCGCGGTCCTTTCCTTTTTGTGGTTGGGGTTTCTCTTCCTGGGGGTGGTGCTCTTGGAGCATCTTGTACCCCCGAGCTACACCTTGGCCGATGTGATCTTCGAGGTGGCATCCGCCCAGGGGAACGTGGGGCTCTCGGTGGGGATCACGGACCCCGGGATGCCCACACTGGGGAAGTTGTTGCTTTGTTTCAACATGTGGATCGGACGGCTTGAGATCATCCCCATACTCATGCTGTTTCGTTCCCTCCTGAGGGGGAGTTTCGGGCCCTAAGCCATGTCCCTCGAGGTCTATCCGGTCTGGTTCGATTCCCTGGGGGCGAAATCCATGTGCGTTTTGGTGGAGACCCCGGATATATCGCTTCTCATCGACCCCGGCGCTGCGATCATGCAGCCGCGATACCCCGCTCCCCAGGAATTGAAGCTCCACTACCTGGAGCTCGCCACCCGAGCCCTGAGGCTTGCCGCGGCCCGGGCGACTCACGTCGCTATCACCCATTACCACTACGACCACTTCCGCCCTGATCTCCCCGATCTTTTCCGGGGGAAGGTCCTCTGGATCAAGGATCCCAACCGCTGGATCAACCGCTCGCAATGGGGAAGGGCCCGGGATTTCCTGCGGGGGATCGCCGCCCTGGAGGGCCGAGCGCTGGAAGAGACGTCGGCGCCGAAGGAGGAGTACCCCGATCCCTTGGACGAGCTCCCCCTCTCCGAGCCCTTCCGGCCCCGGCGGGATCTCCTGCGACGCTGGCGGAGGCGTTTCAGGGGGCTCGTGCGCCTCTGGCAGCAGGGTCCCTGGGTTGACCCCTGTGGGTTCGGCGATCGGGTGGTCTTCGCCGACGGGAGGGTATTCCGCATCGGTGAGACCCTCGTTCGCTTCTCCGCACCCCTCTTCCACGGGACCGAGTACGCCGGTCCCGGTTGGGTCCTGGGGGTGACGGTGGAATACGGCGGGAAGAAACTCCTCTTTTCCTCGGATCTCCAGGGACCCGTGATCGAGGATTACGCCGCCTGGATCCGGGAGGAGGGGCCGGATTACCTGGTCCTCGACGGCCCAGCCACCTACCTCCGGGGGCCGCTCCAGTCCCGGGAGACCTTGGACCGGGCGATCCGCAACTGCGCTGCCGCGGTGGCCGGGGCCAAGGAGGTCGCCATAGTGGATCACCACCTGACGCGGGAGCCACGCTTCAAGGAGGCCTGTCGGGAGGCGTTCGCCGCCGGCGCCATCACCGGGGCCGAAGCACTGGGATACACGCCCCTCACCGAGCGGCTGGGGTCCTGGCGGTCCCGAGGGGAACTCGGGGAAGTGATCTCCCAGGCCCAGGCCGGGGAGCTCGACCGGGAGCTCCTGGAGAGGATTCTCAAGGTAACGCTTTGAGAGCCTCCCGGGAAGCGGCCACCACCCGCCCGATCGCCTCCTCCAAAGGGACCCCCTGGAAGCTACAGCCAGCGGCCCTGGGATGTCCCCCACCCCCGAACCGCAGGGCGATCCGACTCACGTCCACCTGACCCTTGGAGCGCAGGGAGACATGGACCTCCCCCGGGGGCCACTCGGTGAAGAGGATGGCGATCTCCACCCCGTGGATCGCGCGGATCTCGCCCACGAAACCCTCGGTGCATTCCGAGGAACAACGGTGCCGTCGGAGCATCTCCGCTGAGACGAAGGCCCAGGCAAGCCTTCCTCCCTCCTCCACGTGCAGCGTCCCGAACATCTCCACGAGGAGCTTTATCTCCTCCAGCGTCCGGTGCTCCAGGACCGCCGTGGCGATGCGTTGGATGTCCGCTCCAGCCCCCACCAGCTCCGCCGCCTGGAGGAATACCCGCCGGTCCACGGTACTGTATTTGAAGAAACCCGTATCGGTGGCGAGCCCCAAGAGGAGGGCCTCGGCGATATCGGGGTCGAGAGGGACCAAGCGGCGGCCGATCTCGTGGACCAACGCGGCGGTGGCCGCTGCCGAGGGATCACAGTGGTTGAGCTCGGCGAAACCGGTGTTCGTCACGTGGTGATCCAGGTTGATGTCGGGCCTCTTCCCCCTCAAGAGCTCCGCCGCCCCGCCGATGCGGGTGATGTCCGAGGAATCGACCACTACCGCTGTATCGAAGGAGAAGTCCCGGAGCTCCTCCGGGGTACGGATGGCATCGACCCCGGCCAGCCCTCGGTAGAACCAGGGGATCCGGTCGGCGATGCACCCTTCGGCCACCTTCCCCAACCTCCGCAGGATAAGGACCAAAGCGGCCACCGAGCCTATGGCATCGCCATCCGGTCTTACGTGGCCGATAACGAGGAATCTCTTTCCCTCCCTTAAGCGGGCGATCACCCGTTCCAAGGGGACCTTATCACACATGAAAACCCCTTTCCCTCCCCGAAGGGAGCCGTAACTTTAAACCACCGGCCTCCTCCTCCACAACCTCTTGGGCCTAAAATCCCCTCGTGGGAAGGATCGTTTTCCTCGGCGATGCCAACCTGGACCTGGTCCTCCGGGTGGCGGGGCTTCCCCCTATGGGTGGGGAGGTAGAGGCCGCCGGGGGTGAGACCAGGATCGGGGGCTGTGCGGTCAATGCCGCCCGCTGGGCGTCTTGGCTGGGCGAGGAGGCCGTGCTCTGGGCCAGGATCGGGGGCGACCTTCCGGGGGATCGGCTCGCAGGCGAGCTTCGGTCCCAAGGCATAGATCTACGGTACCTACAGCGTGATCCTGCCCTTCCCACGGGCCTAGTGGTGGTCCTCGTGGGCCGGGAAGGGGAGAGGACCATGATATCGCTGCCCGGGGCGAACCGGGCCCTGGAGGTGGAAGGGATCGAGGGAATAGGGGCTTCCCTCCTCTACGTCTCGGGCTACTCCCTCCTCAGGAAGTGGGCACCTGTCCTCAAGGCCATGGTTTCTTGCCGGGCCCGGGGCGTGATCGTGGTCCTCGATCCAGGGCCTCTGCTCCCTGAGGAGAAGCTGGCCGAGGCGATCCCCGTGGTGGATGCGGTGTTGGGCGGTATCCGGGAGCTGGGAGGGAGGCCGGAGCGTCTCCTGGAACTCGGCGTTCCGGAAGTGGTGGTAAAGCTCGGGGCCGCGGGATGCCGCTATATCTCCCCGGGGAAGGAGTTCCACATCCCCGCCTATCCCCTAGGGGTGCCGGAGGACACCACCGGGGCAGGGGATGCCTTCGGCGCGGGCTACGTCTGTGGGCTCTTGGGCGGACTCTCCCCCGAGGCCCGCTGTCTCCTGGGAGGGCTCCTCGGGGCATTGGCCGCTACCGGCGCCCTTCCACCGGCGGTGCCCCGGGAGAAGGCAGAGGAGTTGATGGGGCGATTGATGAGGCTTCGCCCCGATCTCTCTCCGCACCTCGAGGAGGTGCGGGGATTCCTACGAAGGAGGGATCCATGGAGATCCGGAGGATCTTCGGGGTGAGAAGGCCCCTGATCGGGGTGATCCACCTCTTGCCCCTTCCCGGCTCCCCGGGTTGGCGGGGGGACCTCAAGCAGGTGATGGACAAGGCACTGCAAGATCTCGAGGCCCTGGAGGAAGGGGGTGCCCACGGGGCCATCGTGGAGAACTTCGGGGACCGGCCCTTCCCCAAGAAGGCCACCCTCGCCACCCTGGTGGCCATGGCGGTGGTGGTGGAACGGGTGGCCCAGAGGGCCCGGATCCCCATCGGGGTGAACGTGTTGCGCTCGGATGGGGAAGCGGCCATGGCGATCGCTTCCCTTTGCGGTGCGGCCTTCATCCGGGTGAACGTCTTCTGTGGCGTGGCCCTCACCGACCAGGGCCTGATGGAGGGGGAGGCCCACCGGATCCTCTCGCTGCGCCGTTCCCTGGGGGCGGAGGTGGCGGTTCTGGCCGATGTCCACGTGAAGCACGCCTTCCACTTCGGCACCATAGCTGCCGCGGCCCGGGATGCAGCCCGGAACAAGGCCGATGCCCTGATCATCACCGGCGGTGGCACCGGGGAGGAGGCCTCCCCGGAGGATCTGGAGTCGGCCAAAGAGGCGTCGGGGCTTCCGGTGTTGGTGGGAAGCGGGATCACCCCGGAGAACGTGTCCCGCTTCGCCAGGGCCGACGGCTTCATCGTGGGCACCTACCTCAAGGAAGGAGGGGAAACCGAGGCTCCGGTGGATCCCCGCCGGGTGGCGGAGATGGCGGAAGCCATAGCCTCCCTGCCCTAATCCAAAAGCTTGCGCAGCCTCCCGATGACGGCGGCGGCCGCCTCCCGGCCGGCGGCAAACGCCTCCTCCAGGCGGTGGAACTCTAACACACCGATCCCCTCCACACGTGGCCTGATCACCACCACCCTGTCGTCGAGGTATGTCCGCGCCAGCTCCAGCTTCGCCCGCACGAGCTCCTTGGAGGTGATGGCGTAGGACTGGAGGATGACCTCTACGGTGGAATTGACTTCCTGCTTCAAGGGGGCGGAGACCTCCACGGCCAGCACCACCTCGGCCCCCAGTTCGGCGGCCACATCCACCGGGAGGTTGTTCACCACCCCCCCGTCTATCAGACGGCGGCCCCGCCAGCGCACAGGGGCGAAGACCCCTGGCAAGGCTGCGCTGGCGGCCACCCCCCGGTAGAGGGGACCCTGACGGATCACCACCTCTTCGCCGGTCAGAAGGTCCGCCGCCACCGCGGCGAAGGGGACCTCCAGGTCCTCGAACCGTTTCCCCTTACAGAGAAGCCGCAACAGGGAGTAGAGCTTGAGCAGCCGCTCCGGCACCCCTCCCCCCTCGCCACCCCGGCGCAGGTGGCTCACCAGGGACCGCAGCACCAGCTCCTCCAGCATCCGGCGGTAGGACTCCGTGATGCCGAAGATCTCCCGCAGATCCAAGAACTCCAGTACCTGCATCAGCTTTTCCAGGTCCTGGCCCACAGCGTACATGGCCCCCACGATGGCTCCCATACTGGTCCCGGCCACTACTTTGGGACGGAGCCCGGCTCGCTCCAGTTCCAGGAGCACCCCGACGTGGGCGAACCCCCGGGCACCGCCGCCTCCCAAAGCAACTCCCAATGTTCTCTGCATTCGATATGCCCCCTTTTCGGTCGATGCATTTTACGCCCCGGGTTCTCTCCCGATGGAAGGAGGCGGGTTAGAATGCAACCCGGGATGTCACTTTTCCAGCGGGTGCGGGAGGAAGTGAAGCGCCGGGGGATCCTCTCCCCTGGGGACCATGTATTGGTGGCCGTCTCCGGAGGGCCGGATTCCATGTGCCTCCTCTATTGCCTCTGGTGGCTCAGGCGCGACTACGACCTCGAGCTCACCATCGCCCATCTCGACCACGGGATCCGCCCCGACTCCCACCGGGACCTGGAGGTCGTGCGCTGGGCTGCCGAGGATTTGGGCCTCCCCCTCGTCCATGAGCGCCGGGATGTCCCCGCGTTCGCCGAGGAAAGGAAACTGAACCTGGAGGAGGCCGCCCGGGTGGTACGCCGGGATTTCCTGGAGCGAGCCGCGCGGGAAGCCGGGGCGGGGAAGATCGCCCTGGGGCACACCCGCACTGACCTCGCGGAGACCGTGCTCATGCACCTTTTGCGGGGGGCAGGCCCCGGGGGCCTCCGGGGGATGCTCTTCTTCTCCCCGCCCTACATACGGCCCTTGCTCTGTGCCTCCCGGGAGGAGACGGAGGCCTTCTGCCGGGAGCACGACATCCCCTACGCGGTGGATCCCACGAACCGGGATACCCGTTACCTGCGCAACGCCATCCGCTTGGAACTCCTCCCCCATCTGAAAAAATTCGCGCCGGATCCCGAGGGGGCCCTGGCCCGGTCCGCCGAGCTCTGGGCCGAGGCCGAGGAGGCGCTGGAATGGGCCGCGGAGGTGGCACTGGGTGAAGCCCGTCTCGACGACCGCACCCTCTCGGTGGGAAGGCTCATGGAGATGCCCCGGAGCGTGCGGGCCCTGGCGATCCGGAGGATGGCGGCCGGGTTCCTGGGCTCCGCCCGGGGGATCGACCGGGTCCACATCGAACAGGTGCTCCGTATCCTGGAAAAAGAAGGCGGTCCCGCCATGGCCACCCTTCCCAAGGGCCTCCGCGTGGAGCGGTGGCGCGATAGGCTCCGCTTCGCCATCGTCCACCAGGGTGTCGAGGGAAAGCCTCCTCCCACCGGGGAATGGGAGCTACCCCTGCCGGGCGAGAGGGAGATCCCGGAGCTCGGCTGGGCTTTCAGGCTCTCCCTCATCCCGCGTCCGAAGGTCCTTCGCCCTCCATCCCCCTACGTCGCCTACCTCGATCCCGGGAGGATCGCCCCGCCCCTACGTGTCCGCACCCGCCGTCCCGGGGACAGGATCCGCGCCCTGGGTCTTGAGGTGGAGAAGAAATTGAAATCCCTCCTCGCGGAGATCGGCGTCCCCCCGGAGGAGCGGGACCGTTGGCCCCTGATCTGTGACCGCAGGGGGATCGTCTGGGTGGTAGGGGGGAGGATCGCCGCGGAATATAGGGTGGAGGAGGGAGCGGGAAAGGTGCTCATGATAGAGGCCCGGAGGCTGGGATGCTGACGCTGGTGGTCTTCATCCTCACCATCCTCTTCCTGGTAGGGGTCCACGAGCTCGGCCACTTCCTCTTGGCCAAGCTCACCCGGGTCTGGGTTCACGAGTTCGCCATCGGCTTCGGCCCGCCCATCTTCCAATGGCGTCGGGGCGAGACCCTCTATTCCCTCAGGATCTTCCCCTTCGGGGGATACGTGCGTTTGGCCGGTGAGGGCCCGGGGACCGACGAGGGGATCCCCTGGGAGCGGACGTTGCCGGGGAAACACCCCCTGATCCGCGTGCTGGTGGCCCTGGCCGGCCCGGTCATGAACCTCGCCGCTGCGGCCCTCATCGCCTGGTTGGGGATCCTGGGGTTCGGCCTCCCCCAACCCCGGGTGGCCGCCCTCGTCCCCGACGCCCCAGCGGCCGAGTACCTGCGGGTGGGGGATGTGGTGCTGGGGGTGGGTGGAAAACCTATCTGGGATTGGCACCCCGACTATCCCGAACTCAGCCGCCGCATCCAGGAGATCGCCCCGAAGCCAGTCCCCTTCACCGTGCTTCGGGACGGGAAGGTCCTCTCCTTCGAGATACCCGTGAAATACGTGGCCGACGAGGACCGCTACATCGTCGGCGGCTATTTCGGCCCCCGGGTCCTCACCACGGAGGTGCTCGAGCTCAGGCCCGGCAGCCCTTTGGAGCGGGCCGGCCTCTGGAAGGGCGATGTGATCACATCGGCCTGTGGGAAACACATCGAATCCGCCACAGAACTCTACCTGGCCTTGAAGGGGGGATGTCGGGAGCTATCGGTACGCCGGGACAGAAAGACCCTCGAGATCTCCCTCCCGGATCTTCCCCCGGAGAAGCTCCTGGTGGGAATCGTCCTCCGCGCCCTTCCCATCCTCTACCGCCGCCCACCCCTGGGGACGAGCTTCTCCTTAGTAGGCCGCTGGTACGGGGAGACCTTCGCGGGCTTCAAGCGGGCAGTGGAGCTTTTGGTCAAGCATCCCAAGGAGGCCGGAGAGGTGGTCTCGGGTCCTGTGGGGATCGCTGGGGTCCTGGGGCTGGGGATCCAGGCCGGGGGCCTGTGGGTGATGTTCATCGTGGCTCTGATCTCCGTGAACCTGGCCCTGTTCAACCTGATTCCTTTTCCTGCCCTGGACGGCTCCCGGATCCTCTTTGCGCTGGTGGAGCTCGTCTTCCGCCGTCCCATCCCCAGGAAGGTGGAGGCGGCGATCCACGCCGTGGGTTTCCTGCTCCTTCTTGGGCTTTTGCTCCTCGTAACCTACAAGGACATCATCCGTCTCTTCGGATAACAGTTGATCCTTCCAATGTTCACTTTGAAAATGATGTGAGTAAGTAAGGGGGAACAAAAAGAGGGGTAAGCTATGAAATATGAGGGGAATCGGCGTCTTGGTTTCTCAGTTCGGATCTTTCTAGTGGACGGTGACCCTGACGGAATACGTATCATTGAGAAATCAAACTGGACCGGCTGCGGGTTGGTCTTCCCACGCGCATTGTTTGCTAAGGCAAAGAAGCGCCCTGAACTTGAGAGAACTGGCGTGTACATACTTATAGGGCCAAGTGAGAAGACACAATTTCCCCGGGTCTACATTGGTGAAGGGGATCGTTTGCTCCCACGGCTTGAGCAACATTTCCGAACGAAAGACTTTTGGACATGGGCTGTAGTTTTTACTAGCAAAGATCAAAACTTAAACAAGGCCCATGTTCAGTACTTAGAGGCACGCTTGATAAGCCTTGCCAAGGAAGCCAAACGTTGTGAGCTGGATAATAACACGATCCCCAGTATTCCTTCTCTTTCAGAGGCAGATGCAGCCGAAGCAGAGGGCTTTCTGAGGGACATGTTACTTTGTTTTCCACTTCTCGGTTTGAATGTATTTGAAAAACCATCCACTTCACACAAAAAGCAGCGCCTTTATCTACGAGCTAAGGGGATCGAGGCACGTGGTTTTGAGTTACCGGAAGGGTTTGTGGTCCTTAAAGGCTCCCAGGCCGTTAAAAAAGAGGCACCATCAATTCACGCTTATCTCTCACAATTACGCCACACGCTGTTAGAGCAGGGTGTTTTCCGGGATGCAGGTGATCATTATGTGTTAACTCAGGATTATGTGTTTTCGTCGCCATCGACAGCCGCTGGCGTAATACTGGGGCGTTCGGCAAACGGTCGTTTAGAGTGGAAGACGAACAACGGTCGAACTCTCAAAGAGATACAGGCTATGGGGAGCTCAAGCTGAAATGCACGCATCCCTTCGGGGGGTGAGATCAAGGTCCGTCGTCTTTGCCGAGCTCTCGGAGCGGGCCATCCGCCGCTACCAGAACCGCACCATCGAGGCCGCGCAAGTGGTCAAGCTGAGCTTAGGACATGAAATGGGACACCCCCTGCGGTCAACTTGACCACAGGGGGTGATGCAAA
>CAYTCK010000036.1:0-12273 GCA_964436445.1 uncultured Thermotogaceae bacterium
GGGACTCCCGGTGACGGAGCCCTCCCTGGGGATGATGATCTCCATCGGCAGAAAATACGTCTACGCCGGCAAGTGGTGGCTGATCGTCTTCCCGGGCATCACCCTCACGGCGCTGGTGGTGAGCATCAATCTGATAGCTGACTGGCTACGGGAAGAGATAAACCCCCGTGTCCAGCGGGCGGTCAAGGGCCTCTGATTGGGCCGTCCACTACCTTTGGGATATCCTATGATGCGATGTGGAAACCAGAGGAGGAACTTTGGGAGATTTTGGACGAGGCGGATCTGGATCTCTTGGTGACCATCGGTGACGATGGCTATCCCCAGGTGCATCCCCTGGCCCTCTTGGCTTACGATGAGGAAGGCTCCCTTTGGTTCGCCACCAGCCGCTCCTCCCGGGGAACGGCGGATATCGCCAGAAACCCTACCGCAACAGCTTTTTTCATCCTCCTGGAGGATCGCTCCTACGCCCTCCTCTTCGGCGAGGCAGAGCTGGTGGACGATCCGGTTCTGAAGAAGGAATTTTGGGAGGAGGAGTGGCGGGAACACTGGGATGGACCGGAGGACCCGGACTACGTCCTGGTGCACCTCCGGGCGAAAAAGGCACGCTTTTACCGAATCGAGGAGGACGAGCTCTGGGAAACGGAGTTCGAACTGGATGGAGGGCCGCCTTGATTCAGAGGGACCAACCGAAGCTCTTGGCGAGTCGACGGTAGAAGTCCGGTCCCCTTTCCGGATAGAGTAAGAGAGTTCGCTCCGGCGCCCTCCGGATCAGCACCTGATCGCCGGGGAGAAGTGAGGCCACCCGATCACCGTCCACGTAGACCAGAGCACGGGCATGGACCCGCACCCGCAAGGATTCCGTGGCCGGAAGCATCAGGGGCCGCAAGCGTAGGGTGTGAGGAGCTAGGGGCGTGAGGAGGATGGCCTCCTGGCGTGGGTCAAGTAGGGGCCCACCACAGGCCAGGTTGTAGGCGGTGGATCCGGTGGGGGTGGCTACCACCAGGCCGTCCCCGGCGAGGCTCAGGATCGGTCCCCTCTCACCGGACACCGCGAGCTCGGTGAAGCGATAGGACCCAGGCCCGGTGAGGACCACATCGTTCAGGGCCGTGAGTTCCACGTCCCCGAGGACGAGGGAAAGACGCATCCTGGGTTCCTGCCGCAGTTCCCCGTTGAGAAACGCCTCCAAGGTAGCGGGGAGATCATCGGGGCCACAGGCACTGAGGAAGCCCAAGGCCCCCCCCACGTTTACCCCCAATATGGGCACACGCTCGGGGTAGACAGCGGCGGCAACCCGCAGGATCGTCCCATCACCCCCGATGGCCACCACCAACTTCACCCCGGTGGCGTCGATCCTGCGCCTGGGGGTGATGGTGGTCTCCAAACCTCTGCGGCGACACCACTCCCGTCCCGCCCGGGCCACCTGGGCCGCCCCGGCCTTGCGGGAGTTGTACACGAAGAGGACCTTAGCCTTCGCTTTTGCCGGCATATCTCCAGCGGCAGATCCAGCGCTCCAAGATCTCCAGGAGCGCGTAGAAACCCAAACCCAAAAGGGACAGGCCCACCACCCCGGCCATGGAGAGATCCGGTCGCATGGTGTAGGTGTAGGTGAAATTGCCCAATCCCGAGGCCGGCCCTCCCATGACCCCCAACATGGTCTCGGCGATGTAGAGGATGGTGATGCCCAGGCCCACCGAGACCCGGGCGGCGGTGAAGACATCCGGGAGGACCGCCGGGAGGACCACATGTCGGTGTAGCTGCAACACATTGGCCCCAGCGGAAAGGACAGAAAGGATATGGCTGGGAGAGATGTTGCGGGCCGCCCCGATGCTCGCCACCAGGATCTGGAAAAACAGAGTAGCGGCGATCACCACTACCTTGACCGCCTCTCCGATGCCGAAGATCATGTAGAGAATGATGAGCAGGGCCACCGGAGGAACGGGATAGAGGAGGTAGATCAAGGGGGAAAGCCAGCGGTTCAAGCGGTCGCTGGCCCCGATCACCAAACCCAAGGGAAGCCCGGTGGCGAAGGCCAAGGCCAAGGAGAGGGCGAAGCGGCGGGCTGAAGCCCCGAAGGCTGCCAGGAATTCTCCCCGATGGGCGAATCCCACGGCGAAGGTATCCCAGGGATAAGGAAGGAGGATCCTTCCTCGTACCAGGACGATGATCCATGAGGCGAGGGCCCAAGCGAGGAAGATCACAAAGACGGCGAGGAAATAAGAAAGGAACTTCCTCATCCCGCCTCCAGGGATTTCAGCACCCGACGGACCTCGGTGACCAGGCGGTAAAAGGCCGGGGAACGCCTGTAACCCAGCTCCCCCATCTCCGGGTTCTCCAGCACTTCCACCACCTCCGCCGGCCTGGGGGAGAGGACGATGATCCTCCGGCCCAGAAAGACTGCCTCCTCGATATCGTGGGTCACCAGGATCCCGGTGAAACGGTACATGTGCCAGAGCCGGAGGATGATGTCCTGAATCCTCTCCCGGGTGAGGGTGTCCAGGTTGGCCATGGGTTCGTCCATCAGAAGGACCTCCGGCCGCAGGGCCAGGGCCCTAGCGATCCCCACCCGCCGCCGCATCCCTTCGGAGAGTTCGGAGGGATAACGGTTCTCAAACCCCCCAAGGCCCAGTTCTCGCAGCACCGGCCCCACCACATCCGTGGACCTCTTCTGGAGCCTCAGGGCAAGCTCGGCGTTGGCCCGCACCGTCTTCCAGGGAAGGAGTCCGGCGTCCTGGGGCACGAAGGCCACATCCCGCCGTACCCCTCGTACCTCCTCCCCGCCTACCAGTACCTCGCCGCCGCTGGGCTTGATGAGGCCGTCGATGGCCAGCAGGATAGAAGTTTTGCCACAACCTGAGGGACCGATCAGAGCAACGAAGTCCCCAGGCGGTACGGTGAAATCAACGGCCTTCACCGCCAGCATCCGTTTCCTCCCTCGACCGTACTCGATCCTTAAGCCCCGGACCTGGATCATGGGAGGAAATCCCGGCTTACCACCTGATCGTAATCCACCTTGAGGGCCACGTATCCCCGCCGGTACGCCCAAGCGCTCACCGCCTCGAAGACCTCCCGTTCCGGGATCTGGGGAAGGGGGAAATGGGGCACCGGGATGGCGGCAATGCTGGCCTGGACGTCGGGGTCGTTGAGGACCTTCTCCGGATCGAGGCCCTGGAAGAAAAGGCGAATGACCTCCGGGGCCCCCAGGTTTATGAGCCCTTCCCTCCCCTCGGCATTGATCCGGTCCACTGCCCGGGAGAACCCCCGTAGGAAGGCCCGCACCGCCTCAGGGTGTTCCCGAACGAAGAAGTGCTGGAACACGATGAGATGGGGCAACGGTGGGATCCCCTGGAAATCCCTGAGGGCCCTGAGATGGATCCCTTGGGTACCGGCGAAGGCCAGGACGTAGCTGGCATAGGGCTCCGGCACCACCCCGGCGGCCACCATGCCGAAGGAGACCAGGGAAGCGACGTAGATGAGGTTATCCTGGCCGAAATAGAAATTCGGGTTCGGATCGATCCCGTGGCGCTCGAGGAGCGTATCCATGGCGAACTCCAAATCCGATTGCAGCGGGAGGGCAATCCGTCCGAAGTTCCGTTCACCTAGGACAGTCAAGAGGTCGTCCAGGGTCCGGATCCCGGTATAATCCTCGTCCACGATCACCACGAACTGCTTAGCGGGGTCCTCGGGGTAATATGCGGTCCCCACCGCCACCGGCCGGGATCTCGCGGCCAAGAGCACCGTAGCAGCGGTATCCGCCACCACGGCGTCCACCTTTCCTGTCTGGAAGACAAGGAACATATCGCGCTTGGAGGCCAAGGGGACGATCTGAAGATCCACCCCTTCCTCTCGGAAATAACCCCACTTCATGCCGTAGAGCACGGGAGCCGAGCCCAGGATGGGCGCCAGGGAGATCCGCAACCTCTCTCCGGCCAAAGCGCCGAGAGCGATGACAAGGAGAAAAGTTAGAACCGAATATAATTTCCTCATGGCAGCCCATTATAGAACGGCCGTGGAGGGCCCGCAATCCGAGGGGAATAGATCCCACGGAATCCGATCCCGCTTTGCCCCTTCCCTCGAGCTCGCTAGAATCCTTTCTTCGGTGATTCCGATGAAACTGCGAGATCTTCGGGAAGCGGAGGTGAGGGGGAAGAAGGTCCTCTTGCGGGCCGACTTCAACGTGCCCCTCAAGGACGGAGTGGTAGCAGAGGATTTTCGCATCAGGAAAACACTTCCCACGATAAACTGGCTCCGGGAGAACGGGGCCTCCGTGGCGGTCATCTCCCACCTGGGGAGGCCCAAAGGGAAGGTGGTTCCAGCGCTCTCCCTGGCCCCGGTGGCCCGACGCCTAGGGGATCTCTTAGGGGAACCCATAGCCTTTATCACGGACTGCGTGGGGGACGGGGTTCGAAAAGCCGTGGAACGGATGGAAGCCGGGGAGGTGCTTCTGTTGGAGAACCTGCGCTTCCATCCCGGGGAAGAGGAAAATGACCCGGGCTTCGCCCAGGAGCTCGCGGCCCCCTTCGACCTCTACGTCAACGACGCCTTCGCCGTTTGTCACCGAGCCCATGCCTCCACCGTGGGCCTCCCGGGGCTCTTGCCTGCCTACGCTGGCTTCCTCCTGCAGGAGGAAATCCGTGTCCTCTCCAAGGTCAGGGACGATCCCGACCGCCCTTTCTTCCTCCTCATCGGGGGGAAGAAGGCCAAGGATAAGCTGGGGGTCCTG
The DNA here is from genome assembly GCA_964436445.1 of uncultured Thermotogaceae bacterium. Classification (GTDB taxonomy): domain Bacteria; phylum Bipolaricaulota; class Bipolaricaulia; order Bipolaricaulales; family Bipolaricaulaceae; genus CAYTCK01. The sequence goes on from CAYTCK010000036.1 coordinate 4,721, forward strand.
GAGGACCTCCTTCCGAAGGTAGACGCGGTCCTGGTAGGTGGCGGGGCGGCCTTCACATTCCTGAAGGCCAGAGGCTTGGAGATCGGCCGTTCCGTCTTCGAGGAGGACCTTCTCCCCAAGGTGAAGGGGATCGCGGAGCGGGCCGGGGGGAAGCTCCTTTTGCCGGTGGACGTAGTGGTGTCCCGGGAACTCTCGGACTCCGCCGAGACCCAGGTCGTCCCCGTGGAGAGGATCCCCCCGGACGCCATGGGTCTCGATATCGGTCCGGAGACGGTGCGGCTCTTCTCGGCAAAACTGCGGGAGGCGGCCACCGTGGTCTGGGCTGGCCCCATGGGAGCCTTCGAGTACAAGCCCTTCGCCGCAGGGACCGAGGCCATCGCCCGGGCCCTGGCCGAGGCCCCGGGGTTCACCGTGGTGGGGGGTGGGGAGACCGGAGAGGCGGTGATCGGCCTAGGTCTGGAGGACAAGTTCGGCCACCTCTCCACTGGGGGCGGGGCAACCCTGGACTTTCTACGGGGAAGGCCCATGCCTGCCCTGGAGCCCCTGATGGTCTGAGGGGCTTTGAGGGGGTATAATAAGTGCACGGAAGCGGGCATAGCTCAGTTGGTAGAGCGTCGGCGTCCCAAGCCGAAGGTCGCGGGTTCGATTCCCGTTGCCCGCTCCAGACCTCACGGGGAGGCATCCTTTGGCTGAAACGACCTTGGAGATCTCCTTGGAGCTTTTGTCCCGCTTGGCCCAGGACTGCCGCCGTTGTCCCCTGGGAGACAATCGCACGAACTTGGTGTTCGGCGAGGGGGATCCGGAAGCGGATTTAATGCTCATCGGCGAGGCCCCAGGGGAGACCGAGGATCAAACAGGCAGACCCTTCGTGGGCCGGGCTGGTCAGCTCCTCACCCAGATCTTGGCCTCGGTGGGCATCAAGCGCGAGGAGGTCTACATCACCAACGTGGTGAAGTGTCGCCCACCGGGCAATCGGGTCCCCACCCATGCTGAAATGGAGGCGTGTTGGGACTGGCTCGCCGCCCAGATCGCCCTGGTGAACCCGAAGATCATCGTCACCCTGGGCAACACGCCCACCCAAAAGCTCCTGGGGACGAACGAGGGGATCACCAAGCTCCGGGGACGTTTCTACCTCTGGAAGGGGGGGATCGAGGTCTTCCCCATGTTCCACCCCAGCTACCTCCTGCGGAACCCCAGTCGGAAGAAGGGGAGCCCGAAATACCTGACATGGCAGGACATCAAGGCGGTGGCCGAGAGGCTCTCTCTCCTCCGCTCCCGGAGCCGGGGAAGCTGAAACCGGAAGAGCGGGAGAGGATCTGTGAAAAGGCCTTGGAGCGGGCCGAGGAGCTCCGGAAGGCGGGGCGTTACCGCGAGGGGATCGAGCTCCTGGTGGAGGCCCTCAAATACGGGATCGAGAAGCCACGGATCTACTTTCGCCTGGGGAACATCTACTTCGATGCCGGGGACCTCTCCCGTGCCGAGTACGCCTACAAGAGAGCCATCGAAGAGGACCCCCACTTCGCCTCCGCCTATCACAACCTGGGGGTGGTCTACCGCAAGCAAGGGAAGATCTCCCAAGCGGTGAAGATGCTGAAGAAGGCCCGGAAGCTGGAGCTCCTTTACCCCCGCTCCGTGGAGCTCTCCCCGGAGAAGAAAAAACTCCTTTTGAGTCTTGGCTGGCGGATGGCCCTGTTCGCCCTCCTGGCCAGCCTGGGGCTCATCGCCCTCATCTACCTTCTGGCCTACCTCATCTCCCGTTGATCAGCCGATACGGGAGCCTATCCTCCCGGCGATGGCCGCCTCGATGGCACCGGGCAGATCGGCCCTGAAGACCACGATGGGAAGCCCGTTCTCCCCGGCGATCTCCACCGCGGCCGGGTCCATGACCTCAAGGCCCCGCTCCAGGTACTCCCGGTGGGAAAGGGAGGGGATGAGTTCCGCCTTGGGATCCACCTTGGGATCGGCAGTGTAGACGCCGTCCACCTTGGATCCCTTGAGCACGAGCTCTGCCCCCAACGCCAGCGCCCGCAACACCGCGGCGGTGTCGGTGGTCACGAAGGGCAGGCCCGTTCCCCCCACCAGGATCACCACCTCCCCCCGTTCCAAGGCCGCCGTGGCGGCCCAATGGTCCACCGGATCGGCGACCCCGGCGATGGGAAGGGCCGAGAACAACACGGACCTCACCCCGACCTCCTCCAGAGCCCGTCGCAACGCCAAACCGTTGATGGCCGTGGCCAACATCCCCATGAGATGTCCGGTAGCCGGATGGGGGGTACGGGCCCCACGGAGGATGTTTCCCCCTCCGGGGACCACCGCGAGCTGTGCCCGGGCCCGAGCAGCAGCGATCTCCCGCGCGAAGAAGGAAAAAACCTCCCAATCGATGGGAGGTTTCCTGCCTGCCAAAAGCTCTCCAGAGAGCTTCAGGACAACCCGCACCTCATTCCTCTCCCACCTCGAAGCGAGCGAAACGTCGAATCACGACCTGCTCCGAGATCTTCCGCCCCAGCTCCCCCAGGACATCCTCCACGGTGACCGAGGGGTCCTTGACGTAGGGCTGTTTGAGGAGGCAGTTCTCCTCGAAGAATTTCTTCAGGCGCCCCTCCACGATCTTCTCCACGATGTGGGGAGGCTTGCCCTCCTTCTCCGCCTGGGCCCGGAGGATCCGACGCTCCTCCTCCAGGACCTCCTCCGGGACGTCATCGGGAGAGATCCAACGCGGTTTCGCGGCAGCGATGTGCATGGCCAGGTTGCGGATGAACTCTCGGAATTCCTGGGAGTTGGCGGCGAAATCTGTAACCGTGTCCACCTCCACCAGGACACCGACCTTCCCGGAGTGGTGCACATAGGCCTCCACACGGCCCTCCTTGGTCTCCCGACCCCGGTGGCCCAGGAACTCCTTTCCCCGTTCCCGTAAGATCCGTTTGGCTTTCTCCAGATCCCCACCGGCCTCGATGAGGGCCTGTTTGCATTCCATGATCCCTATCCCTGTCTCCTCCCGCAACTTCTTGATGAGATCCAGAGAGATTTCCATATTCACTCCTTCTCCTCTTCCTCCAGGAGTTCCTTCAGCATCTCGCTGTAGTGGGCCTCTAGCTCCTCCTCCTCCAGGGGGACCTCGGCCATCGAGGGGATCTCCTCCTCGCCGGCGGTGGGCTCCGCCAGCTGCAGCCCCTCCCGGCCCTCGATCACCGCGTCGGCGATCTTGGAGGTGATGAGCCGCGTGGAGCGGATGGCATCGTCGTTTCCGGGGATGGGGTAATCGATGAGATCCGGATCACAGTTGGTATCGCAAATGGCCACCACCGGTATCCCCAGGATGTTCGCTTCCCGCACAGCGTGGACCTCCACCGTGGGGTCCACCACGTAGACCACCCCAGGTAGCTTCGTCATCTCCCGTAGCCCGCCGAGGCTGCGGCGGAGCTTCTCCAGTTCCCGCTGTAGTTTCAGGCGCTCCTTCAAGGGGAGTTTATCGTATTTGCCTTCCTCAAAATTGCGCTCGAGCTCGACCATGTAAAGGACCCGCTTGCGGATGGTCTCGAAGTTGGTGAGCGTTCCCCCCAGCCAACGACGGTTCACCCAATGGGCACCACACCGCTTGGCCTCTTCCTCAATGGTGGCCTGGACCTGCTTTTTCGTCCCCACGAAAAGGATTTCGTCCCCGGCGGCGGCCCGTTCCCGTACGAAGAGATAGGCCCGCTCCAGATATTCGATGGTCTTCGCCAGATCGATGATATGGATCCCCTTGCGTTCCGTGTAGATGAACGGCCGCATCTTGGGGTTCCACTTGCGGGTCCGGTGACCGAAGTGGACTCCGGCCTCGAGCAGCTCTTTCATCGTTACGATAGCCACATTTCCTCCCCCTTTCTTCCCTTTGGATTTAAGCGAAAGCAAGTATAGCCGGGCGTTCTCCCGCTCTCAACGGCCGGGGAGGACCCGGACGGCGCGGCGGCGAGGGGAAAGGAGGAAAGCTAGAAAGAAAAGAGCGGTGCTCAAAAGGACGATGGTGGCTCCCGAGGGGGTATTGGTGTAGTAGGAGAGGACCAATCCCCCCAAAGTCTCCCCCACGCCCAGGAGGACGGAGAGGAACATCAGGCGCCGAAAATCCTCGGTGAGCTGGAAGGCCGTAGCCGCAGGGGCCACAAGCAGGGCCGACACCAGGATGATGCCCACCACCCGGATGGAGAGGACGATCACGAAGGCGATCAGGGAGAGGAGGAGGCCGTAGATCGCCCCCGCCGGGAGGCCCGAGACCAGCGCCATCTCCGGGTCGAAGGTGATATAGAGGAATTCCTTGAAAAAAAGCGCTATTGCTCCGAAAACCACGAGGAAAAGACCCAAGGAGAACCAGAGGTCCGCGGGCCCCACTGCCAGGATGTTTCCGAAGAGGTAACCGAAAAGGTCCTGGGTGTAGCCGGGGACGAAACTCAGGAGGAAGACACCCAAGGCCATAGAGGCGGCGAATAGGATTCCCACAGCCACGTCCTCGCGGATGGCCGCCCGCCGGGTGGTGTAACCGATCCCCAAGGCCACAGCCAGGGAGAAAACCAGGGCACTGGCCAAGGGGTCGATCCCCGCCAGGGTCCCGATGGCCACCCCTCCGAAGGCCGCATGGGCGATCCCGGCCCCGATGAAGGAAAGACCACGTAGCATCACATAGACACCTATGGCCCCAGTGGCGGCCCCGATCAGGGCCCCGGCGATCAAGGCCCGCTGCATAAAGGCGTAATGGAGGAAATCCATCAATTTTTTCCCTCCAACTCGTGCAACCGCACCACCATGTGGGGGGCCTTGCCGTGGTGGAAGAAGAGGGCCGCGCACCCGTACATCTCCGCCAGGGCTTCGGAAGCGGAGACCTCCTCCGGCTTCCCGTGGACCACCACCCGCCGGTTGAGACACGCCACTTTGTCCACATAGCGGGAGACGACCCCGATGTCATGGGAGACCATGACAATCGTGACTCCCTGTCTCTGGAGCCTGCGGAGAAGTTCGTAGAAGCTCTCGCTCGCCTGTACGTCCACGCCAGTGGTGGGCTCATCCAGGAGCAGGAGCTCGGGGTCGGTGGCCAGGGCTCGGGCGAGGAAGACCCGCTGCCGTTGCCCCCCGGAGAGGTGTCCCAGGGGCTCGTGGGCCAACTCCCGCACCCCCACCCGCTCCATGGCGGCCAATGCCGCCTCCAGATCCTCCTTCCCGGGGCGGCGCACCAGACCGAGCTTGCCGTAGCGGCCCATGAGGACGACGTCCAGGGCCTTCACCGGGAAGTTGGGATCGGTGTTCTCGAGCTGGGGTACGTAACCTATGCGGCTCCGTTCCGGCCCCAGGGTCCAGGGGGGCTTCCCGAAGACCAGGACCTCGCCCCGGCTGGGACGGACGAGACCCAGGATCACCTTGATGAGGGTGGTCTTTCCCGCCCCGTTGGGTCCCACGATGGTGAGGAACTCCCCCCGCCGGACCTCCAGGCTCACCCCCTCCAGGACCGGTCTCTGCCGGTACTGTACCCAGACGTCCCGAAGGGAAACGATTGTCTCGCTCATCCCAGGGCCTTCTCCATCTGCTCCAGGTTGTATTCCATCAGCTGGAAGTAGGTCTCCCGCCCCGGGACGCCCCCTAGGGGGTCCAGGAACAGAACCTGGACCCCGGTCTCCACAGCGATGGTCTGGGCAGCCTTGGGGGAGAACTGGGGTTCGGCGAATACCGCCCGCACCTTGAGCCGACGCACGGTATCTATGATCCGGGCCATCTCAGCCGGGGAGGGTTCCTTGCCAGGGGAGGCCTCGATGACCGCAGCCTGTACCAGGCCGTAGCGGGCCGCGAAATAGACCCAGGCGGGATGGAAGGCCACGAACTCCCGGTGACTCCAGGTGGCCACCCTCTTCCGGATGGAAGCGTCAAGCTCCAGGAGACGACCGATATACCGGGCAGCGTTGATCTCGTAATCGAGCCTGTGATCGGGATCCACCCGCTCCAGGGCATCCCTGATGCTGGCCACCTGCAGCACCGCCAGCAGGGGATCGAGCCAGATGTGGGGGTTGGAATCAAGGGGTTTTACACCGCGTGATGTCACCACTACCTCCAGACCCGGGTTCCCGGCGGCGGCCACTGCGTCCTCCAGCCAGAACTCCAGACCCAAGCCCACCACCACCAAGAGCCGGGCCCGGGAGAGGAACCGCATCTGGGCCGGCTTCAGTGTGAATGTATGGGGGCTTGCGCCCGGAGGCACCAGGACCTCGATCTCGACCATGTCCCCCCCGACCCCTGCCACGAAATCGGCCAAGGGGGCGATGCTCACCGCCACCGGGATCCTTTCCCCCAGGAGGGGCAGGGACCAAAAAAGCACCGCCGCGAACGCCAAAACCCTCCTCATCCTTCCTCACCTCCCCGACAACGACGGCAGATGCCGTAGACCACATAAGAGTACCCGGTGACCTCCATGCCCTTTTCCCGGAACGAGGTCAGGACCCCTGCGGAAGGGGCGAGTTCCCGGGGAAGGGGCTCCAGGGCGCCGCACCGCAGGCAGACGAAATAGGGACGGGAGCTTCCCCCAGCTACGTGGACGTAGCGGGTGGAGCCGCCAGGGATATAGATGGCCGCGGCCATCCCCTGGGCGACGAAGAGGTTCAGGGTCCTGTAGACCGTCTCCAAGCTCACTTTGGGGAGTCTCTGCCGGATGGATCTGTGGATCTCCTTGGCGGAAAGAGGTCGTCCCTCCCTCCGCAATACCTCCAGCACCAAACGTCGCTGGACCGTCATCCTGGGGATCCGCCGCATCATGGCAAAATTTTGCATCTCCCTCGCCCCCTATACAACCCCGCCCGTTCCCTAGCCGCGGAAATCCTCCCAGGAGGCCCGGGCCACCCCGCGGATCTGCCCCAGATCGCGCACCACTTGTATCACCGGAGGTATCCCCCGGGCCCGCACGTGGAAGGAAAGCTCCCAGGCCCTCCCCTCGGCCCGGACCTCGGTGGCCAATACCCGCAGCCCGTGCTCTTCCAGAACCCGCCGGCAGGCTTCCTCCAGCTCCGTCAGCTCTCCCTCAGGGGCGGAGACCCTCACCGTGTGATAGGAAACGGCTGGGATGGCTTGTGAGAGCCTATCCACCACCACCAGGACGAAGAGGGCCAAGGCCGTTGTCCCGGCCGCCACTCCATAAAGCCCTTCCCCCACAGCGATCCCCACCACCGCCACCAGCCAGATGGAGGCTGCCGTGGTGAGCCCCCGGACGATGTTCCCCATCTTGATGATGGCCCCGGCTCCCAGGAAACCGATCCCGGTGACCACGCCGGCGATAGCCCTCCCCGGGTCCACCACCCCGGAGCCCACGGAACGCGCCACCACCATGATCAGGGTTGCTCCTACACAGACAAGGATGTTGGTTCGCAGACCGGCAGGACGCCCGTGTGACTCCCGCTCGAGGCCGATCAGTCCCCCGAAGAGGGCAGCCAAAAGGAGCTTCGTCACGATATCCATGCTCGATGCCATTTTACCCCAGTGCCCAACAACCGCTTCCTTCTTGGCCACGCCTGATGTGTTCCCTAAAATCCCTCTTAAGGAGGTGG
>CAYTCK010000037.1:0-8582 GCA_964436445.1 uncultured Thermotogaceae bacterium
CTTCAGAGCTTGTAACCCAGTTTCCGCAGGAGCTCCTTGCGCTTGGCGATGTCGCCCTCCGTTTCCACGCCCTTGGTCTTCACCCCATCGATCACCCCCAGGACACCTCGGCCCTGCTCCGTCTCGGCGATGATCACCTCCACCGGATTGGCGGTGGCACAGAAGATCCGGCATACCTCGGGGACCTCCTTCAGGGCGTTGAGGACGTTTATCGGGTAGAAGTTCCGCATCATAACGATGAAAACGTGGCCGGCCGAGAGGGCCAAGGCGTTCTTCTTGGCGAGCTCGATAAGCTCCTCGTCGGTTCCAGACCAGCGCACCAAGGCCGGTCCTGAAGACTCACAGAAAGCCAGGCCGAACTTGGCCCCGGGCACCTGGGTGACGATGGCTTCGTGAATATCCTCCACCGTCTTGATGAAGTGGGCCTGGCCCAGGACGATGTTCACCTCGGCGGGCTTCTCGATCCGCACCACTTTGAGCTCCATCACACCCCCTTTAGCTTCCGCCCATGGCGGCGGCGAAGGCCTCGTCCAGGATCTCGAGCCCTTCCTGGAGCTCGGCATCGGAGATCACCAAGGGGACCAATACCCGGATCACGTTGCTGTAGAGGCCGGCCGTGGGAAAGATGAGGCCTCGCGCGATCGCCTCCTTCGCGACCCTTTTCGTCTCCTCGGCCGCCGGCTCCTTGGTCCGACGGTCCCGCACCAATTCCATTCCCACCATGGCTCCTAAGCCCCGCACGTCCCCGATGATCTCGTATTTTCTCTGGAGCGAGTGGAACCCCTCCCGGAGGATTTCCCCGATGTGCTCTGCGCGTTCCGCGAGACCCTCTTCCTCGAAGATATCGAGGACCGCCAGGGCCGCGGCGCAGGCCACGGGATTCCCCACGTAAGTTCCCCCGATGGAGCCCGGGATGGGCGCGTCCATGATCTCTGCCTTCCCTACCACCCCGGAAAGGGGCATCCCCCCGGCGATGGACTTGGCGAAGGTGATGAGGTCCGGCTCCACGCCGAAATGCTCTACAGCGAAGAACTTCCCCGTCCGCCCCACCCCGGTCTGCACCTCATCGGCCACCAGAAGGAACCCGTATTTGTCAGCGAGCTCCCGCAGGAAGGGGAGGAAATCCGGTGGGGGGACGATGAACCCGCCCTCCCCGATCACCGGTTCCACCACCATGCACGCCACTTCCTTGGGGTCCACCAAGGAGAGAAGCCGCCTTTCGATTTCCTCCATGGGGACCGGATTGCGGTAGGGATAGGGATAGGGGAGGCGGAATACGTCCGTAGCGTAGGGACCGAAGCCGGCCTTGTAGGGGATGGCCTTATGGGTCATGGTCATCGTGAGGAGGGTCCGGCCGTGGAAGGCGTGCTCGAAGACCAACACCGCCTTACGCCCCGTTGCGGCCCGAGAGATCTTCACCGCGTTCTCCACCGCCTCGGCCCCGGAGTTGAAGAAGGCGCATTTCTTGGGAGTGGAACCCGGTGCGAGCTTCGCGATCCTCTCCGCCAGCTCCACCAGTACTTCGTAGGGGACGGCGGTGAAGTCGGTGTGCAGGAAACGTTGGGCTTGCTCAACGACTGCCTCCACCACCCGGGGGTGGGTATGGCCCACGTTCAGGACCCCCCACCCCCCGGAGAAGTCCAGAAACCGATTGCCGTCCAGATCCTCCACGATGGCCCCTTCGCTCCGGGAGACCACCGCTGGCACGAAGGGGGAGATGGCCTTGGAGACGTACCGCTCCATCCGTTCCAACACTTCCCGGGATTTTGGTCCGGGAAGTTCCGTTATGATCCGCACGAACCGTTTTTTATACATCGCCCTCCTTTCTCAACCCCAGGTGAAGATCTCCCCGGGCGGGACGATGGAGACCTTGAAGGGAAGACCTCTTTTTCGGATCTCCTCCTCGAGCTTGGGGATATCCCGGCGGTAGCGGCTGGATAGGTGGAAGAGGATGAGCTCCTTCTTCACGCCAGCCTCCAATGCCACCTCGATGGCCTCCCAGACGGTGGAGTGCTTGTACTCCTTGCGGTCCTCGTCCCGCAGGAAGGTGGCCTCATGACACAGGACCTCCGTATCGCGGATGAAGTAAGGCTTCAGGGGAACAGAATCCCCTCCGTAGCTGAAGATCCGCTGGTCGTACTCCTCGGTGATCTCCGCCTTCTTCCCCGCCCGCACCAGCTTCACGATCTCCTCCTGGGGGAGGTCACGGTACTCTGGCTTCAAGCGCCTGCGGCGCTCCACGATGTTGTAACCCAGGGATATCTCCCCGGGGGAGTGCACCGTGGCGAAGGCCTCGAGGTAGCGGCCGTGGCGACCCTCCAGGAGCGGGACCCGATCCCCGGGCTGCAACGGCACCCACTCCAGGTTGTAGCGGAGCCTGCGGTTGGTGCGGGAGAAGTAGACGATCAACTCGGATATGAAATGGTTCCCGGCGGGGAAGTAGACCGTGAGGTCCTTCTCCCGGTCCCCCATGGCGTTGTTGCGGATGTTGATGAGTCCCATGAGCCCGGAGATGTGGTCGGCGTGGCCGTGGGAGAGGAAGACCCGTTGTATCGCGTAAACCTTGTTTTCCAAGTACGAGCTCATCCCCTCGCCGCAGTCGAAGAGGATCCTGTCCGGGGCGTAATAGAACCATGTGGAATAGAGAGCCTTGGAATAGCCGATGAGTTTCATGTCCCTGCCCCCGTGACGAGAGGGGTCCCCTGGAACTCCGCTGGAATCGGGAGGCCCAGGAGGGAGAAGATGGTCGGCCCCAGGTCGATGATCCCCCCGGGCCGTGGGTCCCGGCCCCGCGTCCAGAGGAAGGCCCCGGAGAAAGTGTGTCCCCCCTCACGCCTGGGCCGGCGGAAGACATCGCCCGCATCCCAGCCGGAGTGGAGTTCGACCCCTGGCGCGGGAAGGACCAAAAGATCGGGTCCCAGGTCCGCCGCCGGGCCGTGGTAGATCTCTTCCCCCGGATGGATGGCCTCGATGGCGGGCTCCCCATCGGGGGCAGTGAGCCGCTCCTCCAGGGCTGTCATCAATCGCTCCAGGGCCGCTTGGGCATCTTCCTCCCCGAGATGTCCACCCCGTTCCCTTCCCCGGCGCATGAGGTAGACCCTCCCCGGGGTGAGGGAATAAGCCGTGGACCCAGGCCCCACCGCCTCCGGACCTCGGCCCTCCCCCAGCTCCAGGAAACCCTCCTCCACGAGGAAGGCGTTGAGATCGAGCTCCCAGCGGAGCTCACAGAAGCCGTGGTCCGAGAGGAAAATGAGCTCCGTCCCCTCGGGAAGGTCACCGACAAGCTCCAGGACCCCTGCCTCGATCAGTCGGTAGATCCGCCAGAACTCCCGATGGTGAGGTCCCCCAGGGAGGCGGGAGCGGAAGAAGAAATGGTGCAGCCTGTCGGTGGCCATGATATGGAGATGGAAGAAATCCCATTCCCTCTCGAGGAGCTCCCGGGCCAGGGCGAACCTCTCCCCCAGCATCGCCTCCAGCGCGGCGAAAAAAACCTCCGGATCGCGGGACAACTTGGGATCCAGGTCCACGACGTAGCCCTCCCGGTGCAGCCTCTCCCCGAGCTCCGGCGGATAAGCAAGCCCCGCTCCGTCCAGGGCCGGGAAGCCGGCTACCAAGGCACCCCGTACCGGCCCGACGGGATAGGTGAGGGGCACGTTGATCACCGCCACCCGCTGCCCCATCCCCGAGAGGATCTCCCAGAGCGGGCGAGCCCTGATGTGGGAGGAATCCAAGATGTAGAGGGACATGGTCCCGGGATCACGGTCCGCAAACCCGTAGACCCCATGCACACCGGGACCGACCCCGGTGGCGTAGGTAGCCCAGGCCACGGCGGAGACCGGGGGCATGGTGGAATCCAAAGGGACCATCCCCCCCTCTTCCCAAAGGGAACGGAGTCCCCCAAGCTCCCCCAGGGCGGCAGCTTCCGCGATCAGGGAACGGGGGACCCCATCGAGACTGATGACGCAGACACGTCTTTTCGGTTTACGATGGAATGCAATCAATGCTGCTCCAATTATACTGGCCCCCCTAGAGGGTCGAAAGTTACAATCCCTTTGCGATGATCGATCTACAGAGGATCCGTGAGGACCCAGAGGGTGTGTTGCGACGGCTGCGAAAGCGGGATCCCAACGTTTCCCTGGATGGGATCCTTGCCCTGGATGAAAGACGCCGATCCCTGATCCGGGAGGTGGAGGAGCTCCGGCGACGGCGGAACACGGGTTCCCAGGAGGTGGCCCGGCTCCAGCGGGAGGGAAGGGTCGAGGAAGCGGGGGCCCTGATCGCCGAGCTCAAAACGGTCTCCCAGCGCTTGAAGGAACTGGAGGCGGAACTCTCTCAAGTGGAGCGGGAGCTGGAGGCGGAGCTCCTCTCCCTCCCCAATATCCCCCACGATTCCGTCCCCACGGGGACGAAGGAGGAGAAGGTCATCCTCCGGACCTACGGGGTGAAGCCGGAGTTCGACTTCCAGCCCCGGAACCACGTGGAGCTCGGAAAATCACTGGGGATATTGGACTTCGAGCGGGCCGCCGTGATCACCGGTTCCCGCTTCCCCCTCTACATCGGCGATGGGGCGCTTCTCGAGCTCTCCTTGATCAAATGGATGTTCGAGCTGCACGTGCGGGAACACGGCTACATCCCTGTTCTTCCCCCGATCCTCGCCAACCGACGGTCATTCGAGGTATCGGGACAGCTCCCCAAATTCGCCGATGATCTCTATCACTGCGAACGTGACGACCTCTTCTTGAACCCGACGGCGGAGTCACTCTTGGCGAACCTGCATCGGGATGAGATCCTGGAGGAAGAGGACCTTCCCCTGCGGTATGTGGCCTACACCCCTTGTTTCCGGCGGGAGGCGGGGACCTGGGGCGAGGCACAGCGGGGCCTCATCCGGGTGCACCAGTTCAACAAGGTCGAGCTCTTCCATTACACCACCCCGGAGCGGTCCTACCGAGACCTGGAGGAGCTCATTCACCATGCCGAAGTGATCTTGCAGCGGTTAGGGTTACATTACCGAGTGGCCCTCCTCACCGCGGGCGATCTGGCCCAACAGTCCGCCAAGACCGTGGACCTGGAGGTTTGGCTCCCGGCCCAGGGTCGCTACTATGAAGTCTCCTCCTGCTCCAACTGTGAGGACTACCAGGCCCGCCGGGGAAACATCCGTTTCCGGCCCGCGGGAGGAGGGAAACCCCGTTTCGTTCATACCCTGAACGGCTCCGGATTGGCCACCTCGCGCCTTTTCGCCGCCATACTGGAACAGAACCAACGGGCCGACGGCTCCGTGGTCCTGCCGCAGGTGTTGGCGGAGCTCCTGGGGAAGAAGGTGCTGGACTGAAGCCATATTTTGTCATCGCCGTCACGGAAGGTTGTCCTGCGGCCGGCGTCGTCCCCGGGGATAGAATGGGACGAACCCATGACCGAAGGAGGGGATGTGATGCGGAGGGTCTTGATTATCGCGGGGATATTGGCCCTGGGGATAAGCGCTTTCGCCCAATGGGTCCCCCATGACCCGATCTACATCTACGGGGACGAGGACTTCACCTGGGAAAAAGGCGTTGTTCGAGGATCGGGCACCGCCGACGATCCCTACGTGATCGAGGGGTGGGTGATCGATACCTTGGGCTACGATTACGGTATCTACATCGACCATACCAAAGCCCACTTCATCATCAGAAACTGCCTCATCCGCTATCCTCAGGAGAAGGCTGGAATCCTCCTTTCCGCTGTGGAGAACGGACGGATCGAGGACTGCGCCATCTGGGGAGGACATGTGGGGATCCAGTTGCTCTCGGCCAGGAAGGTGACCATAACCCGCACGGCCATCGGCTACTGCGATTACGGGATCCTTGTCTCCACCGGCTCCGATCACAACGTGATATACAGCAACTCCATCATCGCCTGCGGCCTTCCGGCCCGCGACGAGGGGATCTCCAACCGTTGGTATTACGAGGGCAAAGGGAACTACTGGTCCGATTACCGGGGGAAGGACCTCGACGGCGATGGGATCGGCGATAGCTCCTACGAGATCGTGCCGGATCGTTTCCCCTTGATGAAGCCCCCGGTGGAGCTGCCCCCGGAGGCCCGGCCCATGCGCACCCTCAACCTCTCGGAGGTGGAGAAGAGGGGGATCGTGGCCTTGGCCCCGGGGAGCCTGGTGCGGCTCACCGCGGTGGATGTAGGAGTGGGGGTGGACAAGATCTTCTATCGCCTGGATGGCAAGGATTGGCAGGTTTACTCCCAGCCCTTCCCCCTGGAGGGGAAAGCGGTCATCCGCATGGAGTATTACTCGGTGGACAAATTGGGGAACCGCGAGCCTACGAAGAGGCTCACCATCTACCTCGATAACATGCCCCCGGTGACCCGGGTGGTCCCTGGCGACCCCCACTACTACGCCGAGGACGGGAAGCTCTGGGCCACCTCCCACACGCCCTTCGAGCTCGTGGCCGAGGATGACTCCGGCGTGGCCCACATCTTCTACCGGATCGATGAGGGTAAATGGCAGGCCTATCAGGGGGCCTTCACCATCCCCGGCCCCGAGGGGCCCCACAAGCTGGATTACTACGCCATTGACCTCTACGGGAACCGGGAGGCTGTCCAGACCGTCGTGATCTGGAAGGACGACTCCGCCCCCACGACCACCTCCTCCCTGGAAAAAGGGGAAAAGGAGGGCGGGAGCCCTTTTGAGACGAAGGGCCAGGGCAAAACCCAGACCCAGAGCACCCAGCCCCCTCAGGGGAAAGGGGAGAGCTTCGAGGTGGTGCTGAAGGCAGTCCAACTCCTGGGCGAAAGCGGGGTGGGGAACGATTGGTCCTTCGCCTACACCCTGAACGGCACCCAAGGGACCTTCACCCCGAGCTCCCTGCCTACAGTGCTCTACCGCGGCCCGGCCGAGGAGCTCGAGATCTTCTTCGTGATCACGGAGGAGGATAAACTGGCGAACGACGTGGGGGAGGGAAAACTCACCCTCTCCCCTCCCTGGGAAGCCCGGGAGTTCCCATTGGATATCCTCGTCTACGAGGACAACGTACAAACGGCGAAGTCGGCCCACTGGAGGCTCACGGTGGAGCTGGTGCCTGCGGGCTGAGAACCGGGAAGCCCTGGGGAGAAAGGGGCGGCTTAGGCCGCCCCTTTTTTCTCAGCGGAACCCGTAGCGCTTCATCGCCTCCCGGGCCCTTCTTTCCTCCTCTTCCTCGATGAGTTTCCGGCGTTTGTCTGCCTTGGTACGCCCCCTGGCTACCGCCAACTCCACCTTGGCGTAGCCCCGTTCGTTGAAGTAGATGGAAAGGGGGATCAAGGTGTATCCCGCGGCGGCCACCTTCCCGGCCAGGCGGGCGATCTCCCGTTTCTTGAGGAGGAGCTTACGGGGACGCTCGGGGTCGTGGCCGGTATGGGCGGTGCTTTTGTCGTAAGGGGCGATGTGCATGTCGTAGAGGAAGACCTCGCCGTCCACCACCTTGGCATAGGCCCCGTCCAGGGATACCCTGCCGGCCCGCAGGGATTTCACCTCCGACCCCTTGAGCACGATACCGGCCTCGTAGGTCTCTTCGATCTCGTAATCCCGGCGGGCCTTGCGGTTCCGCGCCACGATCCTCCGTTGACCCATCCCGATCCCCAGGCTAA
Source organism: uncultured Thermotogaceae bacterium (assembly GCA_964436445.1). Classification (GTDB taxonomy): domain Bacteria; phylum Bipolaricaulota; class Bipolaricaulia; order Bipolaricaulales; family Bipolaricaulaceae; genus CAYTCK01. Next base: position 7,615 of record CAYTCK010000037.1, read on the forward strand.
CCTAGGCCCCACCCGGGGACAAGGGAAGGGGGATGCATGCAGGGAGTGTGGGGACGTTACCTGGAGGTGGACCTCTCGCGCGGGGAGATCCGGGAGCGGGAGATACCGGAGCACTGGTACGAAGTGCATTTGGGAGGGCGGGGGATCGCGGCCAGGCTCCTCCTTGAGCTCGTCCCACCGGATGCCGATCCCCTGGGTCCGGAGAACGCCCTGATCTTCGCCACCGGCCCCTTCCAGGGGACCTGGATCGCCGGCGCCGGCCGCCACGTGGTGGCCGCCAAATCCCCCAAGACCAACTCCATCTCCGATTCCTACGCTGGCGGTTATTTCGGCCACGAGCTCGGCCGCTCCGGGTACGACGGGATCATCGTCCGGGGCGTGGCCCCAAAACCCGTCTACCTCCTGCTTTACGAAGGAAGAGCCGAGCTGCGGGAGGCGGAGGACCTGTGGGGGAAGTTCACCGCCGACGTGGATGAGGAGCTGCGCCGCAGGCATCCGGGATCCCGGGTGGCCTGTATCGGACCCGCCGGCGAGGGCCTGGTGGTCCAGGCCTGCATCATCCACGATGCGACCAGGGCGGCCGGGAGGCCCGGCTTCGGGGCGGTGATGGGGGCCAAGCGCCTCAAGGCCATCGTGGTCAAAGGCCACCGGGAGAAGACCGTACACGATCCCCGGGGACTCCGGGAGGCCCGGATCGCCTTCGCCCGTTCCCTGGCCCAAGATCCTGGCAAGGCCTCCCTGGGCAAATACGGCACCGCCGGCGGGCTCGTGTGGCTTTCCCAGCACGGCATCCTTCCCACGGAGAACTTCCGAGAGGGCCTCTTCGAAGACGCGGAGAGGATCGGGGGGCAGCGTCTGGCCGAGACCATCCTCATCCGGCGGGAGACCTGCGCCGGCTGTCCCATCGCCTGCAAGCGGGTGGTGCGGACCGAGTTCCTGGGGAAAGCGATAGATCCCCGCTACGGAGG
>CAYTCK010000037.1:8682-11996 GCA_964436445.1 uncultured Thermotogaceae bacterium
AGCGGGTGGTGCGGACCGAGTTCCTGGGGAAAGCGATAGATCCCCGCTACGGAGGTCCGGAATACGAGACCTTGGCCGCTTTGGGGTCGCTCTGCCGCTGTTCGGATCTACGTGCCATCGCCCTGGCGAACCAGCTCTGTAACGCTTACGGCATGGATACCATCTCCGTGGGGGTGGCCATCGCGACCCTTATGGAGGCCTCGGAGAGGGGGCTCATCCCGGAGCGGATACCCTGGGGGGACGGGGAAGCGGTGGTGAAATGGGTGGAGAAGATCGGCCGCCGGGAGGGGCTCGGGGATGCCATCGCTGGAGGCCTGGAGCGTTGGGCCCGATCCCAGGGGTTCGATTTCGCCATGACCATCAAGGGGGTGGAGGTGCCCATGCACGAGCCCCGGGGCAAGGTGGGCCTGGGGATCTCCTACGCCACCAGCCCCCGGGGGGCGACCCATATGGAGGGCCTCCACGATACCATGCTGGAGATGGACTCTCCGACGCCGGAGCTCGGGGTCACCGAGGGGATGGACCGCTTCCAGCTACGGGGCAAGGCCAGGGCCGTGGTGATCTATGAGAACCTGCGCTCCTTTGTCAATTCGCTTGTCCTCTGTGCCTTCGTGGTGACCGAGGTGGGCCCTAACTACAACCTGCCCCGGATCCGGGAGCTCCTGGGGCATGTGACGGGCCTTGAGCTCGGTCCCGAGGAGATGCTCCGGATCGGCGAGCGCAACCTCAACCTCCTGCGGCTCTACGCCGGTATGGTCGGTTACCGGCGGGAGCACGACCGTCTTCCCCAACGCCTTTACGAACCCCTACCTCGAGGACCTTCCGCCGGCCGCCCCATCCCCGAGGAGGAGTTCCAACGGGAACTGGACGAATACTATCGCCTCCGGGGTTGGGACCGCTACGGACCCACCGACGGTAAGCTCAGGGAGCTGGGCCTCGAGGAACTCATCGGGAAGCTGCGGAGGGACGGATGAAGGTCGTGGCCTTCATTGGCCATAAGGGCTCCGGGAAGACGACCTTCATCTGCCGGCTGCTTCCGGTGCTCAGAGCCAGGGGATATCGGGTGGGAACCGCAAAACACGTGGCCCCGGACGTGGAACCGGATCACCCTGGGAAGGACACCCACCGGCACCGCCTGGCCGGGGCCGAGCGGGTCCTCCTCTATTCCGAGGCCCACGGGGCCCTCTTCTGGGACCACGAGGGGCGAGACGTTGCCGAATACATCGAGCGATTCCTCCACGACCTCGATCTCGTCATCCTGGAAGGCTTCAAGGGAAGCCCCTACCCCAAGATCGAGGTCTACCGGGAGGGAGAACCCCTGGCCGGCCGCTACGATGTCCTGGCGGTGGTCTCCCAAGGGCCGGTTCGGGTGCCCGACGGCGTGGAGGTACTCCCCTGGGACCCTGAGGCGGTGGCCGATTTCCTGGAACAACGGATTCTGGGGCTTTAGCCCCCACCCCAGCTTCAGACGGTCAGGACAGCGGCACCCCGGATCTCCCTCCGCTTGAGCCTTAAGAGAACATCGTTGGCTGCATCCAGCGGGAAGGTCTCCACCTCGGTCTCGATGGGGATCGCGGCGGCATAGGAAAGGAGCTCCCGGGCGTCCTCCCGGGTGGCGTTGGCCACCGAGACCACCTCCCGCTCGTGGTAGAGGAGCGTGTAGGGAAGCTCCGGGATCGGGGTCATGTGGATCCCCGCGAGGGAGAGCCGTCCCCCCTTGTCCAGGGACTTAAGGGCCTCGGGAACGATCCAGCCGGCGGGGGCATAGATCACCGCAGCATCCAGGGGCTCCGGGGGACGATCCTGAGCCTCCCCCACCCAGGCGGCTCCGAGTTCCCGGGCCAGGGCCTTGTTCTGGGGGCTTCTCGTGAACACGTATACCTCCCAGCCCAGGTGCCGGGCGATCTGGATGGCGATGTGGGCCGAGGCCCCGAAGCCGTAGAGCCCGAGCCTCCCGGGTTCCTTCCCCCCGATGGCCCGCTTCAGGGCCCGGTACCCCACGATCCCGGCACACAGGAGCGGCGCCGCCCGCTCGTCCGGGAAACCATCAGGGATGGGGTAGACGAAGTCGGCCTGGGCCACGGTGTACTCCGCGAAGCCACCGTCCACGTCCCAGCCGGTGAAGCGGGCGTTCTCGCAGAGGTTCTCCTTCCTCCGACGGCAGAAGCGGCACTCCCCGCAGGCCCAGTGAAGCCACGCTACCCCAACGCGATCTCCGACGGAAATGCCCTCTACCCTGGGACCCAGGGCCTCCACCCGGCCCACGATCTCGTGGCCGGGGACAATGGGCTTTTTGTGCAAGGGGAGATCGCCCTCCACGATGTGGAGGTCGGTGTGACAGACGCCGCAGGCCGAGATCTCTATGAGCACCTCACCTTCCTCGGGCTCCGGCCGCGAAATGTCCCGGAGCTCCAGGGGCCTTTCCTCAACCGGTCTTTGCCGCTCCAATACCTGCGCTCGCATCGCTCCCGATTGTAACGTCCATCCTCAAGGGCACAGTCACAACGAGCCGGGATGACCCCATACGTCCGGCCTTTCGATGGGTTGACGCCTACCCTCCCCGATCTGTAGGATTCCGTGGCGATGAAAGAAGACACTTTCCACAATCCCACCGTGGGCCCATTGAGCTTCCCGGAGGTGGTGCGAGAGATCGTTGCCATGATCCGGGGGGCTCCCAATGCTGCCTACGAAATCGTCATCGGCACTGACTCCCAGACCTATCACGGGGTGGCCGATTACGTCTCAGCCATCGTCGTCCACCGCCTAGGCAAAGGTGGCCGCTACTTCTGGAAGCGGCTGCGGGAGCGGGCTCCCAAGACCCTGCGAGAGAGGATCTGGCGGGAGGCCTGGCTCTCTTACGAACTCGCTCGGAAGCTGTTGGCGGCCCTGCAGAAGCAGGAGATCTTAGGGTTCCACATCGAGATCCACGTGGACGTGGGTCGGGCTGGCCGCACCCGGGAGTTGGTCGAGGAGGTGGTGGGGATGATCCGGGGCGGGGGATTCGATGTCCGCACGAAGCCGGAGGCCTACGCCGCCTCCACCGTGGCCGACAAACACACTTAATGCTTGTGGACCAGTTTCTCTTTCAGGGACGGAAGTTGAGTCAAGTGTCGTTGGGGCTTTACCGTCGCAATCCGTTGTTCCTTCACCCATCGTCCTTCCTGTGACTTGGAGAGGCCTTGGCGGAGGTCCAACGGGGGAAGGGCACCCTCTACGATCCAGCTGCGGTGGAGGCCTGTGTGCGGCTCTCCCGGGAGGAAGGCTTCAGGTTCCCCGCGCCCCGGCCATGATCCGAGCGAAGACGGAGAGGGCGT
>CAYTCK010000038.1:0-11924 GCA_964436445.1 uncultured Thermotogaceae bacterium
CCAAGAGGTAATCGGAGATCGCCAACAGGTTGCCTTCCCTGTCGACCTCGGCCAAACCGTTTCGGTAAGAAAGGTCCTCCCTGTAAACCCCGTGCCAGCCGACCAGATACCTCCCCCCATGTAGGGGAACCGCGTTGGTGGACCAGCCGACCTTGTATTCCCACGTTTCCGGGACCAACACCGGCCTTAAGCTTTCCTCTTTTATAACGAGCTCACCCATATCGGCCTCTGCCCGCCAGCACATATCCGGGAGGCGTGCCTTGGGAGGCTTAATCCCCAGTGGGGGCAGGATGAACTCCAGCCACGGTGGAACCTCCCCGGAGAAACTCGGGCGTGTGAGGATCCACGCCTTCTTCCCCTCCACCGCCAGGATGGTGGAATCCTTGTTCCCCGGGATCAGGGTGCCCTCTGGTCCGGCGATGGAGAAGAAGCCCTTGCGGCGAACGCGGAGATCCCTGTCCAGATCGGCAAAGGCCAGGATGAATTTTTTCCTCTCCCGTCCGTTTTCCTGTACCTTGCCCACCGCCGTGTACAGGATCCAGAAGCCATCCCCGGTGGGGAAGACCCGGGGATCCTCGCATCCCTTCACCGCCTCCCAGCCATACTGTGGCCAGAGGATGATCCTGGTCTTGAAAGGAGGCTTCAGATCCCCGGAGAGAAGCTCTTCCAAGGGGAGAGAGAAGACGCCGATGCTGGAGGTGTAGGAATAGTAGTCGAAGATCAGGCGAGGGAACACGAGCACCTCATCCCCTAACCGGGCTACACCGGGATTGAAGGCGGAGAGAGGGTGCTTCCGGAGGTAATTCTCCACCAGGAGATCGTCGGGCCCGATGAGGTAACGGCGGGAGAAGATGTCCTCGGTTTTGTCGCGACGTATCCCCCGAAGCTCCCTCAACGCCCATTCGGCCCGCTCACGGAGTTTCTTCCCTGTCTTTATCATCGTTCCCCTCCCGTCCTAGTATGAAGCCTGGCTTGCCTGCGGACCTCCAAGGATACCAACAGGAGGAAAAGGCTCGAGATACCGTGGGCGACGACGTCCACCACGAATTCCGCCGATCCCACACGCAGGAAAGGCAGGGGTATCAGGGCGAGGACCAGGACGGTCATTCCCAGGCGAAAGGCTATTCGCCCTACGTGAGGCGCCATGGCGGCAGCGTCTCCACCAGATGACAGGCCACTCGATGTCCATCCCCGAGATCCCGGAGGGGGGCATCTCGCGGGCGCAGATCTCCTGGGCGTAGGGACAGCGGGGATGGAACCTGCAGCCCGGAGGAGGGTGCTCCGCCGAGGGGGGCTCGGCCTCCCGCAACGGCATGAGCTCGCGCTTCCGGGCGATCTTGGGATCCGTTCCCGGGTCTCGGGCCGTTCAAGGCCCGGGATACTGTGGAAGGCAAGACCTCAGCCCTCCGGGCGATCACGTGGATGGTAACCCTCATACAGCGGTTATCTACCCGTTGGGCAACGATTGGGCAATCACCCTTCCCGGGGACGGTCGGGCCAGCCGCTGGAGAAACCACCGTCCACGAAGAGGACTTGGCCGGTGATGTAGGCCGCCGCCGGGGAGGCCAAAAAGACCACCGCTCCGGCGAGGTCCTCCGGGACACCCTCTCTCCCCAAGGGGATCCGCCGCAGGAGGTTCTCCCTCCACTCAGGATCGGCGAAGAGGGGCTCCGTCATTTGGGTACGGAAGTATCCCGGGGCGATGGCGTTCACCCGGATCCCGTACGGAGCCCATTCCACTGCCAGGGCCCGCGTGAGGCCCACCACACCCGCCTTGGCCGCGGTGTAGGGAACACGGCGGGGGAGGCCGAGCTGGCTCGCCAGGGAGGCGATGTTGATGATCGCACCGCCTCCACCGGAGGCCATGACCCGGGCGGCTGCCTGGGAGGCAAAGAAGGTCCCTTTCAGGTTAGTGTCCACGATCTCATCCCAGATCTCCGGGGTGACCTCCAACGAGGGTACCCTCCGGTTCACCCCGGCGGCGTTCACCAGGATGTCCAGCCTCCCGAGGGCCTCGAGCGTCTTTTTCACCATGCCATCCGTGGCCCGGGGATCCCGTACGTCCGCGACGATGGCGAGGCCCCTTCGCCCCAAGGCCTCGATTTCCCGCACCGTCTCCTCGAGCTGGGAACGAGTACGGGCGACCACAGCCACATCAGCCCCGGCCCGGGCCAGGGCCAAGGCCATACCTCTCCCCAAACCCCGCCCACCCCCGGTCACCAAAGCTACCTTTCCGTCCAACCGGAAGAGCTCTTCCATCATCGCCATCCCCCCATTCCCATGCGTGATTTCACCCGATCCGCCTGAAAATGTATACTGATCATGCCTATTTTCATGCGGAGAAGGAGGGAAGATGAAAGGGGTTTGGGGAAATGTCCTGCACGTTGATCTCGCCAAGGGGGAGGTGTGGAGGGAAGAGCTCCCCGTGGGTGTATGGCGTTCCTTTCTCGGTGGAATCGGGCTCGGTGCTCATTACCTCTGGGATCTCATTCCCGAAGGTGCTGATCCCTTGGGCCCGGAAAACGTCCTGGTGGTGGCCCCGGGGCTCCTCACTGGCTCCGGTCTCCCCACGGCATCCAAAACGGCCTTCGCCTTCAAGTCGCCTTTGACCGGCTTCTTCGGTCGCTCCATCGCCGGGGCGTGGCTGGGGGTGGCCCTGAAGAGGGCGGGGTATGACGTCCTGGTGATACGAGGGAAGAGCACGAAGCCCGTGGTGTTGGTGATCGCCGATGATGACGTGCGTTTGGAGAAGGCGGAGGACCTCTGGGGGATGGAAATCCCCGCCACCCAGGAAGCCCTTAAAGACCGCTACGGCAAGGACTTCCACACAGCGGTGATCGGTCCCGCCGGGGAGAAGCTCTCCCGAATCGCCATGATCGACTGCGACGGCCGCCAGGCTGGCCGGGCTGGGGGAGGCGCTGTGATGGGGGCCAAACGCCTCAAGGCCATTGTGGTGAAGGGCACCAACACCCCGCCCTACGCCGATCCCGGGGCGATCCAGGAGTTGGCGAAGCGGTGGAACGAGGTGATCCGGGATCACCCGGCCACCGCGGCGGATACCAAGTACGGGACCGGGGAGTTCCTAGATTGGATGAACCGGGAGTCCGGGACCTTCCCCTCCCGCAACTGGCAGTGGGGTTACTTCAAGAGCGCCTACGAGCGTGCCGGTGAGGGAAGGATTGAGCTCGATCCCTACTACTGGGTCCCCAAATACGTGGAGCGCAACGTCGCCTGCCCCGGTTGCACTAAGCCGTGCGGAAAGCTCTTCGTCGTGAAGGAGGGGAAATACGCCGGTACCCGCATCGATGGTCCGGAGTACGAGACGCTGTATTCCCTGGGAGGGGCGCCGGAGATCGCCTCGGTGGAGGTGGTGGCGAAGGCCAACGAGATCTGTGACCGCCTGGGGATAGATACCATCTCCGCCGGCCTCACCCTCTCCTGGGCCATGGAGGCCCACGAGCGGGGTCTCCTCTCCCGGGAGGACCTGGACGGACTGGATCTTCGTTTCGGGAACGAGGAGGCCTTCCTGGAGGCCCTGGAGCGGCTGGGGCACAAGGAAGGGAAGGTCGGGGAGCTTTTGGGAGACGGGGTGAGGGCCGCGGTGGAGCGGCTGGGGGCCGGCGAGGAATTCGCCATCCACATCAAGGGTATGGAGCTTCCGGCCTACGATATCCGTGGATCCAAAGGGGTGGCCCTGGCCTTCGCCGTCTCCTACCGGGGGGGATGCCACCTCACCGCCTGTGCCTACGGGCCGGAGTTCGGAGGCTCCTGGTGGCTTTTCCAACGGGTGGATCGGCATTCGATCCGGGACAAAGGGTCCTTCGTCAAGATCCTGGAGGACCTGATGGCGGTTTACGACGTTCTCGGGGTCTGCAAGTTCTCCCGCCATATCTTCTTCCTGGAGGGGCTGCCGGAGATGGTGCGGGCGGTGTCCGGCCTGGACCTCGGGCCCGGGGAACTCATGGTCGTTGGTGAGAGGACGGTGAACCTGGCCCGGGCCTTCAACATCAGGGAAGGCCTCACCCGGGCCGACGATCACCTCCCGCTTCGGGTGATGCGGGATCCCATCCCCGAGGGCCCCTCGGCCGGGGACAGGGTGGATAGGGAGGAGCTCGATGCCATGTTGGACGACTACTACGCCGCCCGGGGATGGGATCGCCGGGGCGTGCCCTTGAAGGCGAAGCTGGTCTCCTTGGGCCTTCCCCGGGTCGCGGAGGAGGTGGGGTCGGGGGAGGTCGGTTGATCCCCTCAGGTTATACTCATCTGGGATGCGGGTTATAGCGGATCTCCATATCCACTCGCGCTATTCCCGTGCCACCAGTCGGGAGATGGATCTCCCACATCTCGCCCGCTGGGCCCGCTGGAAGGGGATCGACCTCCTGGGAACCGGCGATTTCACGCATCCAGAGTGGTTCCGCACTTTGAAGGAGAGCCTGGAGCCGGCGGGGGAGGGGATATACCGCTATCAGGGGGCGAATTTCCTCCTCACCGTGGAGCTTTCCGCTGTTTGGAACCAGGACGGCAGGGTACGCAGGGTCCATTTCCTGGTCCTGGCACCGGACATCCCCGGGGCGGAGCGGATCAACGAGGAGCTGGGGAAGCTCGGGAACTTGGCCGCGGACGGGCGCCCCACCTTCGGGGTCCCTGGGAAACGGCTCCTGGAAGTGGTCTTCGGGGCCGAACCCGAAGCGGTGGTGATCCCTGCCCATGCCTGGACACCTTGGTATTCCATCTTCGGTTCCAACTCCGGCTTCGATTCCCTGGAGGAGGCCCTGGGGGAGATGGCCGGGAAGATCTTTGCCATCGAGACAGGGCTCTCCTCGGATCCCCCCATGAACTGGCGGCTTTCGGCCCTGGACCGGCTGAGTCTCGTGTCCTTCTCCGATGCCCACTCCCCGGCGAAGTTGGGGCGGGAGGCCTGTGTCTTCGACCTGCCGGAGCTCAGTTATCGGGAGTTGGTTGCCGCCATCAGGGATAGGGATCCCACGAGGTTCCTCTTCACGGTGGAGTTCTTCCCGGAGGAGGGCAAATACCATTACGACGGCCACCGTTCCTGTGGCGTGGTCCTCCATCCCCGGGAAGCGGAGCGGCTTGGGAACCGCTGCCCGGTCTGTGGCCGCCCCCTGACAGTGGGGGTGCTGCACCGGGTGGAGGAGCTCGCTGACAGACCTGAGGGATACCGCCCGGAGGGCGTGGTCCCCTATCGGTCCCTGGTGCCACTGGAGGAGATCATTGCCCAGGCCCTGGGGAAACGTCCGGGTACAAAGGGGGTGCGGCAGGAGTACCTGAGGTTGGTGGAGCGCTTCGGGGGTGAGTTCCGGGTTCTCCTCGATCTACCGGAGGAGGAGATCCGGCGGGAGATCCCGGAGCGGATCGCCCAGGCCATCCTCAAGGTCCGCCACGGGGAGTTGGAGATCCGGCCCGGCTACGATGGGGTCTACGGGGAGATCCGCATCCCCTTGGACGAGGCCCCGGCCCGGGAGCTTTCCCTTTTCTGAGGGCCGTTTGGGAAAGGAGGCGCCGTGCTCGTCCCCTGGTTGGAGTTCGGCCTCTCGGCCCTGGCCATCGTGGTGGCCGGTTACCGGTTGGGGATCTACGGGGACGAGATCGCTTCAGCTACCGGTCTTTCCCGGGCCTGGGTAGGGCTATTGCTTTTGGCCACGGTGACATCGCTGCCAGAGCTCTCCACTACCATCACTGCCGGGGCCATCGGGGCGCCGGACATCTCGCTGGGGAACGTCTTCGGCAGCAACCTCTTCAACATGGCCATCCTCTTCGTCATGGACATGGTGGGCTTCTGGTTCCTGGGGAAACGGGGGAAGCCCCTCCTCTCCCGGGTGGGTGGGGGACAGCTCCTCAACGCCAGCGCGGCCATCCTCCTCTCAGGGTTGGCTGTCACCGGGATCGCCCTGAAGCTTCCCGAGTGGTGGCGGTTGGGTCCGGTGAGCTGGGGGATCCTCCTCATATACCCCTTGAGCATCTGGGCCCTTTATCGCCAAGGGACCGAAGGAGCGTCCGAGGAACGGGTACCGGGCAGGTTGGGGCCGGCCCTTGCGCGGTTCCTCCTGGCCGCGGCGGTGGTGGTGGTGGCCGGGATGTACCTGGCGAGCTCGGGGAAGGAGATAGCCGCCGAGACCCGTCTCACCGGGACCTTCATGGGGGCCCTTTTCATCGCCGCCAGTACCTCTCTCCCAGAGCTCATGTCGTGCTTGGGGGCACTGCGAGTGGGGTCGGAGGAGCTTTTGGTGGGGAACCTCTTCGGCTCGAATATGTTCAACGTCTTCACCATCCCCTTCGCCGATCTCGCCTTCAAAGGTGGGCTTCTAGGGGCCGGGGGGATGGAGCAGGTGGCCGTGGCCTCCCTGAGCATCGTCCTCATGGCCCTTGCGGCCTTCGGGATCCAGCGTGGGGGCCGGGGGAGGCTCTTGGGAGCGGGCTACGAGAGCTGGCTCATCCTGGTGGGATACCTCCTGGGGATTTACATCCTCTTCTCCAGGGGTATAGAGTTCTGAACGCCCAAAAAGAAGGGAGGGGCCTTTGTCCCTCCCGCGGCTTCACCTCCACGGCAAGGATCAGAACGGGATCAAATCGCTGTCCTCTCCTATCTCGGCTACCGCCGCGGCGATGAGTCTCGCGGCGTTCTCGAGATCCCGGAGAGAGACGACCTCCACCGGGGAGTGCATGTAGCGATTGGGGATGGAGACGAGGGCTGTGGCCACCCCAGCCCGGGTCAACTGGATGGCGTTGGCATCGGTACCGGTTCCTCCGGGTGCCGGTTCGATCTGATAGGGGATCTTCTCCTTCTCCGCCGTCTCCACCAGGAGCTCGAAGAGCTTGGGGTTGACGTTGGCTCCTCGGGCGATCACCGGCCCCCCACCGACCTTGATATCCCCCAACCTCTTCTTCTCCCCCTCGGTCCCGGGGTTGTCCGTGGAGAAGGTGACGTCCACGGCGATCCCCACCTTGGGGTTGATGCCGAAGGCACTGGTGCGGGCGCCCCGGAGCCCAATCTCCTCTTGGACCGTGGCCACGGCGTACACGGCCCCCTTGGGGCCCATCCCCCTCAGGAGGCGCAGTGCCTCCAGGACCACGAAAGCCCCGATGCGATCATCTATTCCCCGGGCCACGAGGAGATCATCGTTCAACATCTCCGGCCCATAGGCCAACACCACCGGGTCGCCAACGGAAACCTGTCTCTTGGCGTCATCCCCGTCTTTGGCCCCGATGTCGATCCAGAGGTCCTCGAAGCGCACGACCTTCTTGCGCTCCTCGTCCTGGAGGAGATGGATCGGTTTCCGGCCGATCACCCCCAGGACCCGGCCCTTTTTCCCCTTGATCCAAACCCTCTGCCCGGGAAGGACCTGGGGGTCCCATCCACCGATCCCCCGGAAGTAGAGGTACCCTTTCTCGTCGATGTGGGTGACCATGAGGCCGATTTCGTCGGTGTGGCCGGCCAACATGATCCGGGGCTCGGCCCCCTCGTTGATGACGGCGATGGAATTCCCGTGGATGTCGGTCCACGCCATCTCAGCGAAACTTTCCGCCTCCCGGCGCCAGACCCGGGCCGCGTCCTCCTCGAAGCCCGAAGGGCTGATAGTGGAGAGATACTCGAAGAGAAAATCCAACTTCGCTTGGTCCATCCTTCCCTCCTCGGCCAGGGATTATCGCCGGGAACGCAGCCAGCCCAAAAGCCCCTGGGTTCTCGGGCTGGGAGTGGTGCCGGCCGGACCCCGGTGCCGGGGAAGGGGGAGGTATTCCACCGTGGGCGTCCCCCGGACCGGCTGTCTGTAGAGGGACATGAGGTTGAGAACTTCCTCGGGCATCTCGTTGGATACCGGAAGGCCCAGTGCTTTCGCGTCCTCGTAGGTGATGGGGTGGTCGTGGGTCCAGCGCCCTTCCGTCATGATCCGCGCCAGCTCCCGAGCCTTCTCCGGGGGGAACTTGTCCTGGAGGAGTTTCTCCACCGCCTCTCGCATCTGTGCGATGGCTTTCTCGGCGATATCGGCCAGGATCAGGGTGTTATCATCGGCCTTCTCCGGGGGCTTTTTCTCCAGAAGCCGGAGGATGGAGGCCGCCGGGTACTGTCCGAGCTGGGGATCCACCGGTCCCAGGACTGCGTGCTCGCACATCACGATCTCATCGGCGGCCAGGGCGATGAGCGTTCCCCCGGACATGGCGTAGTGGGGCACGAACACCGTGACCTTCGCCGGGTGGCGCTTCAAGGCCCAGGCGATCTGTAGCGACGCCAGGGAAAGCCCTCCGGGGGTGTGAAGGATGAGGTCGATGGGAACGTCGTCATCTGTGAGATGGACGGCTCGGATCACCTCCTCGGAGTCCTCGATGTCGATGTAACGCATGATGGGGAAGCCCAAAAGCCCCATGGTCTCCTGACGGTGGACCATGAGGATCACCCGTGATCTCCGTTTGCGCTCGATCTTAGCGATGAGGGACTGCCTTTGGCTTTCCAGCCAGCGTCGTTGGAAGTAGGGCTGCAGGGCTGCCAGGATCAGGAAGATCCAGAAGATATCCCACAGAGAAAACATGGTCTCACTCCACGTGGACGTCGAAGGCCCCGCCCCGGCGCGGAGGCCGCTTCAGCGGGATCTCCACCCGGAGGACGCCGTTCTCGAACCTCGCCTTCACCTTGCTGAGGTCCTCTACCTCCTCCGGCAAGGGAATCACCTGGCGGAAGGCGCCGTAACGGCGGCCCATGCGGATGTAGTCCTCCTGGCGCACCTCCTCGGAACGCCGGACCTCGCCGCTGATGATCAGTTTGTCCTCCTCGATCTGCACCCGGATGTCCTCCTTCCTGGCACCGGGGATCTCCGTCTCCACCACCAGGGTGTGGTCCTTGATGTAGACGTCGGTGCGCCCGATCCCGAAGGGCATCACCTCTAGCCCCAGGCCTTCCAGACGTCTCATGAGGTCGTCCATGGCTCTGCCGAAACGGAACATAAACCGAAAGGGTTCATCCCATCCCTCCATCCACCATTCCATCCTTCTCGACCACCTCCAGGTTGATTCTACTGGAAACGACACGCCCCGTTAAAATCGTCCTGTGGAGCTCCTGGTGGGTTGCTGTGGCTGGGATTACCTGCGGGGGGAGGACCTCGGGATCGCGAACTGGCGCTCCCGCTATCCCCACAAGCTCGCCCTCTACGCCGCACACTTCCCCGTGGTGGAAGTAAACTCCACCTTCTACCGCCTTCCCAGGGTGACCACCGCTGAGAGGTGGCGCGCCCTGGCTGATGGCGTGGACGAGACCTTCGAGTTCACGGTGAAGGTGAACCGGGAGGTGACCCACCGGGCCCGCTTCCGTGGGGAGGAAGCGTTGGATGCCTTCCGGCGGACGCTGGAGATCGCCACGGCCCTGCGGTCGCGTGTCCTCCTCCTGCAAACCCCGCCCTCCTTCGGCCCGGAACCGAAGAACGTGGAGGCCCTGAGGATGTTCTTGGAGAAGATCCCCAGGGGCGAGGTCCAGCTCGTTTGGGAGCCCCGGGGGAACTGGGGGGAAGAACTGGTGGCGAGGATCGTAGGGGAGTACAGTCTGGTGCACTGCAGCGACCCTTTCCGGAGGATGCCGATCCCACAAGGCCCCTTCGTCTACGTGAGGCTCCACGGCTCACCGCCGGGGAAGAGGATGTACCGCTACACCTACACCGATTCCGACCTCGAATGGCTCAAAGGGAGGATCGCCGCTCTGAGGAAAGAGCGTGTCTACGTCCTCTTCAATAACGACACCATGTACCGCGATGCCTTGCGTTTCCGGAAGCTATGGGAGGGGAAATGAAAGAGGGGCTTTCTTGCCCGTTGTGCGGTTTCGAGGGGGAGTTTGCCCCGGACCTCCTGCGTTGTCCCGCTTGTGGGGCGCCCCTGCGTTTCCGGGGGGAGCTCCCGGGGATCGAACCGGGGGATCTCCGGGGCCGGGGGGTCTGGCGGTACGGGCCTTTCCTCCCCCGGGTGGAGCCGGTGAGCTTGGGGGAAGGGAGCACACCCCTTATCCCCTCCCGGAGGTTGGGGCAGGAGCTAGAGCTGGACCTTTTCTTTAAGCTTGAATACCTGAACCCGACGGGATCTTTCAAGGATCGGGGGGCAACGGTCATGGTCTCCGTGTTGCGGGAGGTCGGGGTGGAGGCGGTGGCCGACGATTCCTCGGGGAATGCCGCGGCGGCTCTGGCGGCCTACGCCTCCCGGGCCGGGATGCGAGCGGTGCTTTTCGTGCCGGCATACGCCTCGGGTCCGAAGCTCTCCCAGATCAGGGCCTACGGAGCGGAACTGCGACCGGTTCCCGGTCCCCGAGGCAAGGCCCGGGAAGAGGCGTTAAGGGCGTGCCGAGACGAGGGACTTATGTACGCCTCCCACAACGAGTCGGCTTTTTACATCGAGGGGCTGAAGACCGTGGCCTTCGAGATCTTCGAGGATCTCTCCCTGGACGTTCCGGATTACGTTGTCCTCCCCCTCGGAGGAGGAAGCCTCTTCCTGGGGTTAGTGGAGGGGTTTCGGGAACTCATGGAGCTGGGATGGAGCGATTCCCTCCCGGCCTTCGGTGTCGTCCAGAGCGATGCCTGCGCCCCCATCGTCGGGGCCCTGGAGCGGGGGCTCCTGGAACCTGTACCGGTGGAGTCCGCAAGGAGCGTGGCCGAGGGGGTGTTGGTAGCCGCCCCTCCCCGGGGTCGGGAGATCCTTCGGGAGCTACGGGATCTTCAGGGGCTGGGGACGGCGGTCGGGGATGAGGAGGTCTTGGTGGCCCAACGGGACCTGGCCCGGGAGGAAGGCCTCTACGTCGAACCCACCTCCGCACTGGCCCTGGCGGGGCTCAGGGCATTCGTTTCTCAGGGGAGGATACCCACTGGGAGCAGAGTGGTGCTCGTCCTCACCGGTTCCGGTCTCAAGGCGGGCTGATCCGGGCGAAGCGGCGCCGGCCCACCCGCAACACCAGGGTACCCTTGAGCTCGATCCGGGCGTCCTTGGAGGCGATCCTTTTCCCATCTATCCACACCCCACCCTGCTCCACCAGCCGCCGGGCTTCGGAGCGGGAGGAGACCAAGCCCGAGACCGAGAGGAGGTCGATGATCCACACCGTCCCCGCATCGTCCACGAGTTCGGGGGGCACCCGGACCTCCGGCATCTCCTCCGGAGGCTTCTCCTGTTCGAACACGCGCTCGAAGTGGCGGCGGGCGCGATCGGCGGCCTCCTCCCCGTGGAGCCATGCCACGATCTCCCAAGCCAGGCGCTTCTTCGCCTCCTTGGGGTGGAGCTTCTCCAGCTCCCCCCAGTCGAGGTCGGTGAGGAGCGCCACGTACTGGGGCATGAGCTCGTCGGGAATGGACATCAGTTTTCCGAACTGCTCCTCCGGGGGCTCATCGATGCCGATGTAGTTCCCCCGGGATTGGGACATGGCATGCACGCCGTCGGTGCCGATGAGGAGCGGCATGGTGAGGATCACCTGGGGTTCCTGGCCGTACTCCCGCTGGATCTCCCGACCGATGAGGAGGTTGAACCGCTGGTCCGAGCCCCCGAGCTCCACGTCGGCCTCGATGGCCACGGAATCGTACGCTTGGGCCAACGGATACAGGAACTCCATGATGGTGATGGGAATCCCTTCCTCGAAGCGGCGCTTGAAGTCGTCCCGCTCCAACATCCGGGCCACGGTGTACTTGGAGGT
This sequence comes from uncultured Thermotogaceae bacterium, assembly GCA_964436445.1. Lineage (GTDB taxonomy): Bacteria > Bipolaricaulota > Bipolaricaulia > Bipolaricaulales > Bipolaricaulaceae > CAYTCK01. Next base: position 11,666 of record CAYTCK010000038.1, read on the forward strand.
GAGATGGATCACGTCCTCGAAAGTGAGTTTCCCCAACCACTCCGAGTTGTACCGGACCTCACACCTTTCTGGATCCAGGATCTTAAAGGCCTGTTCCCGGTAGGAAGCCATGTTGCGTTCGATCTCCTCCGGGGACATAGGGGGGCGGGTCTTGGCCCGACCCGAAGGGTCACCGATCCTGCGGGTGAAATCCCCCACCACCAACACCGCGGTGTGCCCCAAATCCTGGAATTGCCGCATCTTCCGCAGGACCACGGCG
>CAYTCK010000039.1:0-10176 GCA_964436445.1 uncultured Thermotogaceae bacterium
ATCGGCCCTTGATCCGGGACAGTGCCTGTGCCAAGAGCTCCTTATCCTGGGCGAAGAGCCCCCGGGCCGCCACCGTCTCCAGAAGGGCCTGCTTTCGAGGGCCCCGGAGGGAAAGGCAGAGATGTTCCGCCTCCAGGTGGACAAGGACCCCCTTGGGCCTTAGGGCACGTTCCAGGGCATCGGCCACCTCTTCTCCCAGGCGCTCCTGGAGCTGGGGCTTGGCGGCCGCGGTCTCCAACACCCGCACCAAGCCGTCCAGGCCAGCGATCCGCTCCCCGGGAAAGTAGGCGATCCCGGCCCGGCCGATGAAGGGGAGAAGGTGGTGTTCGCACAAGGAATGGAAGGGTATGCCCTTGAGGATCACCATTCCTGTCCCTGGGTTGGGGAGAGTCTTCCCCAGGGCCTCCGCCGGATCCCGCCCCAAGCCCCAACATAATTCCTCTGCTAACATCGTTGCCACTCGGCCCGGGGTGTCCCGCAGGACCTCATCCCCCACTCCAAGCCCCTGGAGGACGAGCCGCACTCCCTCAGCGATTCGCTCCTTGTCCATCCTCCTCCACCGTGAGGGCCACAATGGCTAAATCCCTTCCCTGCTCGATCTCCACTATCCCCCCACAGTGGGGACAGCTCAGGATCGGGGCCTTGAAGTGCCATCCCTCCTCGGTGAGGTACCTCGCATCCCCCCGATATCCACAGGCCGGACACTTCACCCGCACCGGTACGGTCTCGATCGCTAGCTCCGTCCCGGAAAGCTCTGTCCCCTCGGTAAGGATCCTCCATGCCTCCCGTAGGGCCTCTTGGGACAGAACCAAGAGTTCTCCTTGCCTCAGATGCACCTTGCGAACCCTCCCTGGAACCGGTCGCTCCCGCAACCTTTCCCGCAGGGCATCCAGGAGGGCTGCGGCCAAGGAGTACTCATGCATCAGAGGCCCAAAACAGTGAGCAGCTCATCGATCCCCTTGCCGCTTCTGGCATCGGTGAGCACCGCCCGTCCGTGGGGGTTGATACGGCGGTAGTCGGCTACGATTCTCGCGGGATCCACTCCCACTATCTCGGCCAGATCGACCTTGTTCACCACCATCACGTCGGTCTGGGCGAAGATCTTGGGGTGCTTGCGGACCATATCGTCCCCCTCGGTGACGGAGATGACCACGATGTCCGCCTCGGTACCCAGGGGAAAATCCGCCGGGCAGACGAGGTTCCCCACGTTCTCGATGAAGAGGATGTCCACATCATCCAGGGGGAAATCCTCCAGCACATGGGAAACACGGTGGGCATCCAGATGGCAGTCGTTGCCGGTGTTGATGTTCGCAGCCACCAGTCCCGCCTCTCGGAAGCGACGGTAATCCTCGTCCCCAGCTACGTCCCCGGCGATGGCCCCCACTCGGTATCCTTTTTCCTTTAATTCCCGGGAAAGGAAGATGATTAGGGAGGTTTTCCCTGAGCCAATGGCCCCCATCACGTTGAAAGCCCTTACGTTGTGTTTGGAAAGATAAGCGAAGTTCCTCTCCGCGAGCTCGAGTTGCCTTTTCAGGATATCCCCGAAATCGAGCCTTATATCGTGCATGGCGTCCCTAGGTTAAGGTGTGCCCTTCCCCTCCTCAACCCCAGCAGTGGCGATGAGATCTCCGTGTTTCACGCCTTTGAGGCCCACCAGTCGTAAGGTGAGCTCCCGGATCCGGTGCGCCTCCCCCCGGACGGCGATCACCTCCAAGCAGTGATCGGAGTCCAAGTGGACGTGCATGCTGGAGATCACTTCCCCGGAGAAGTGGTGTTGGATGTCGGTGATCCTCTCCTCGAGCCCCCGGACCCTGTGGTCGTACACCAGGGCGATGACCCCCACCACCCTGCCCCCTCGACGCCATTTATCCCGGATAAGTCGCTCCCGGATCAGGTCCCGGATGGCTTCGGAACGGTTGGCATAACCCCGGGCCACCACCTCCCGATCGAAGCTCCGTAAAAGCTCCTCCTCCATGGAAACGCCGAACCGTACAAGCCCCATCTCCGAAAGGATTCTAAGGGAAAACCTCTTCGAAAAAAGGGGTGACATTGTCCTACTTATAATTTGGGGTACCCTAAATGGAGGTGACCATTGGGATGCAACGGGAAATGCAAGTGATCGCCGAGCCCGCCCTGCGTAAGGGCGTTTACTCCAATCTGGTTGTGGTCTCGCACCAGAAAGAGGAGTTCGTGTTGGACTTCCTCTTCGTCGATCCCCGGGCTCAAGGACCAAAGGGCGGGCAGGCTCTGTTGGTGGCCAGGGTGATCCTCTCCCCGGGTCATATGAAGCGCCTACATCAGGCCATCGGGGAGAACATAGAGAAGTACGAGAAGAATTTCGGGAAGATCATCGTCCCTCCGAAGCTTCAGTGATGCGTAGGCCGGCCGTTGCTGGGTCCTTCTATCCCGCTTCCAAGGAGGCCTTGACACAGGAGCTGTCGCGCCTCCTGGGGGAAAGACCCAGGGTGGGGCCGGGTCTTCTGGGACCGGTGGGCCTGATCGTCCCCCATGCCGGCTACATCTACTCCGGGCCGGTGGCAGCTGTTGGGTACCGCGCCCTGGCAGAGCTCGGTAGACCCGAGGCCGCAGTGATCCTGGGGACCAACCACACCGGCCTCGGAGGCCCCATCACCGTGCCCAACACCCCGGAGCCCTGGGAGATCCCACTGGGCGAGATGCCCGTGGAAGATGGCCTTTGGAGGGATCTCGCCGCTCTTCCGGGAGTCGTCCGGGACGATCTCCCCTTTCTGCGGGAGCATTCTATCGAGGTCCAGTTACCTTTTTTGTACTTCATCTACGGACCCCTTCCCTTTGTCCCGGCGGTGGTTTCCACCACCCGACGGGAGGTGATACGGCCCTTCGGGGAAGGCCTGGCAGATCTCCTTCGGGGAAAGTCCGTCGCCATTATCGCCTCCACGGACTTCACCCACTACGAGCCACATCTGGTGGCCAAAAGGAAGGACGAGGTGGCCCTGGAACACATTCGGAAGCTCGATCTGGAGGGCTTCCTGAGGGTAGTACGTGATCTGGATATAAGCATCTGCGGTGTGGGGGCCGTAGGGATCCTGATCACCGTCGCGGCGGAGCTCGGGCTTCAGGAGGTGGAGGTCCTCGGGTACGCCACTTCCGGGGAGACCTCGGGCTTCTTCGAGGAGGTGGTGGGTTACGCTGCCGTGCTCTTCCGGGAGGGGAAAGGATGAGGAGCATGACCGGCTTCGGTCGGGGCCGGGCCCGGGGGGAGAGGGTGCACGTACAGGTGGATCTAAAGAGCCTCAACCATCGCTTCCTGGAGGTAAGGGTGCGGGGATTGGGGGATCTACCGCTCCTCGCCGCCCGTTGTGAGGAGTCCCTCAAGGAGAGGTTCGGTCGGGGGACCATCGAGGCCACGGTGTCCCTGGATTTCCTTGGTTTCCCCCGCCCCAAATACATAAACCGAGAGGCGGCCAAGGGCCTCTGGGAGGAGCTCCGGAGGCTCTCCCGGGAACTCGGCGCCCCGCCGCCAAGCCTCGAAGCTCTCTTGGGGCTGGGGGTGGTCCAGGAAGGGATACCGGATGAGGAGGCTCTTTGGCCGGTGATCTCAGAGGCCTTGGAGGAGGCCATGATCGCCCTGGAGCGGGCCCGGGAGGAGGAGGGAAGGCGGCTCCGGGAGGCACTCCTGCGGGAGGCCGATACCCTGGAGGAGCTCCTGCGCAAAGCCGAAGATGAGGTCCCCCGCTCCTTGGAGCGTTTCAAGGAGAAGCTGCGGGAGAACCTCGTGGAGCTGGGGCAACTGGACGAGACCCGCATCGCACTGGAGGTCTCCATTTGGGCCGAGAGGGCCGATGTGCGGGAGGAACTGGACCGCCTTCGGTCGCATCTGGAAAGGCTCCGGGGGCTTCTGGAAGCGGAGGGCCCGGTGGGGAGGGAGATGGAATTCCTGGCCCAGGAGATCGGCCGGGAGGCCAACACCCTGGCGGCGAAATCCCGAGGTGTCCCTTTGGGGGAGATCGCCCTGGAGCTCAGGCTCTGTGCCGAAAGGATCCGCGAGCAGGCGAGGAACGTGGAATGAGGGACTTCCTTCCCACAGGCTGGATGCTACAGGGAGAGCGAGGGATCGCCTTCGTGATCACCGGCCCCTCGGGGGCAGGGAAGACCTCCGTTATCAAGCGGTTACTGGAGCTGGACCGGAAGCTCGCCTTCTCCGTCTCGGCCACCACCCGTCCCAGGCGGCCCGGTGAGGTCCACGGTCGCGATTATTTCTTCATCTCCCGTGAGGAATTCGTTCGACTGAGGGAGGAGGGGAGGCTCTTGGAGTGGACGGAGTTCCAAGGGCACCTCTACGGGACACCCCGGGAACAGGTGGTGGAGCGGCTCCGGGAAGGTCGGGATGTGATCATCGACGTGGAGGTGAACGGGGCCCTGGCCATCGCCTCTGCTCAGCTCCCCTTCCCGGTGGTCCTGGTTTTCCTGGTTCCCCCGAGCTGGGAAGAGCTGGAACGTAGGATCCGAGCCCGGGGGACGGAATCCCCGGAGGCCTTGGCGGAGAGGATGCGCATCGCCCGGGAGGAGGCCCGGGAGATCCCCCGGTTTCACTACCTGGTGGTGAACGACCTCTTGGAACGGGCGGTGGATGAGCTATGGGCCATTATAAAGGCGGAAAGGCGGCGGATTGTCCCCTCTCCAGAATAGGGGTTGACCTGGTGGAGGTGAAACGGATCCACGAGCTCCTGGAACGATACGGGGATCGTTTCCTCCAACGTTTCTTCTCCCCTGCGGAGGTCTCCTACGCCCTGGCGGTCCCCTCACCCCTCCGCGAGGAAAGGCTGGCGGCCCGTTTCGCCGCCAAGGAAGCCTTCATCAAAGCCCTGGGCAAGACAGTGCCCTTGAGGGAGGTCCAGGTCCTTAAAGGGGAAAGGGGCGCCCCTTCTCTGGAGTTCCGGGGGAAGCGTTACCCCGTAAGCCTCTCACACACCCGCGACCTGGCGGTGGCCGTGGTCCTCATTCCTCCTGGGCGATCTGCTTGAGACGCTCCCCCAAACGGATGGTCTCCCGCCCCGGAGGGGCCATGTAAGCTTCCCGTTCCTCGGCCGAGGCCTCCTCCTGAAGCTTGCGGATGGAGAGGCGCACCTGGCGCTTGGCCTCGTTGATGCCGATGATCTTGGCGGTGACCTCCTGGCCCGTCTTCAGCACCTCCGAGGGATGTCCGATCCTCCCTTCGGAGATCTCCGAGACGTGGATCAGCCCCTCCACCGTCGGGGTGATCTTCACAAACGCACCGAACTCCTTGAGCTGGGTCACCGTGCCCTTGACCACGTCCCCCACAGAGTAGGTCTCTAGGAACTCCTCCCAGGGATCCTTGGAGAGCGCCTTGAGGGAGAGGGAGATACGCCGCTCCTTGGAATCGGCTTTGAGGACGATGGCCTTGACCTCATCCCCTTCCTTCAGGACCTCCTTGGGATGGGTTACCCGCTCCCAGGAGAGCTCTGAGACGTGGATCAGGCCCTCCACTCCCTCCTCCAACTCCACAAAGGCCCCGAAATCGGTGATCTTGGTGACCCTCCCCTCCACCAGGGCACCCTTGGGATAGCGGTGCTCAATGTTCTCCCAGGGGTCGGGCAGGGCCCGGCGCAAGGAGAGGGAGATACGGCGTTTCTCCTCATCCACGCCCAGAACCACAACCTCCACCTCGTCCCCTACCTGCACCACTTCCTTGGGGTGCTTCTGTCGACCCCAGGAGAGCTCTGAGACGTGGACCAGGCCTTCCACATCCTCCTCAAGTTCAACGAAGGCCCCGAAGTCGGTGACTGAGACCACTTTGCCTTTGACCTTGGAGCCCACAGGGTACCGCTCGGCGATCCCGATCCAGGGATCGGGGCGTAGCCGCTTGATGGAGAGGGAGATCCGCTCTTCCTCCCGGTTGGCTTCCAGGACCATCACCTTGATCCGCTGCCCCACTTTGAACTTGTCCGGAGGCGGGACCGGGATGTCCTTCCAGCATATTTCGGTGCGGTGCACTAGACCGTCCACCCCACCCACATCCACGAAGATGCCGAAGTCCACGATGGATTTGATCTTCCCCTCGATAACCTTCCCCGGCTCCAAGGAAGCAAAGAGCTCATCTTTCTTTTTTTCCTCCAGTAGCTTGAGGTACTCCTTACGGGAGACGACAACGTTCCTGTTCCTGCGGGAGAACTCGATTATCAGGAAATCGAACTCCTTGTCCTTCAAGCGCTCAAGCTTCCCTGAGACGCCAGGTCCCAAGTGGGAACCGGGAAGGAAGGCCTTGATGCCACCTAGGTTCACCAGATAACCGGCCCCCTTCACCTCGTCGTAGATCTTCCCCTTCACCGGGAGCCGGTTTCGATAGGCTGTCTCCAGCTCGGCGAACCGCCGATTGAAGAAGGCTTGTCTCTCGGAGACGTAGACCGTGCCGTCGTCCTCATCGATGTAAGTGACCAGGACCTCGATTTCCTCCCCTTCCTTCACCTCCTCTCGGAACGGGGCGAGCTCGGATTTGCGCAGGATGGCTTCGGACTTGTAACCGATATCCACCAGATATTCCGTGTCGGTCTGTCCGACCACCACCCCCTTCACCGTATCGCCCCGTGCAAACACCCGGACGTCGCTCAGATCGAGCGCGTCCTCCATCCTGATCCTATCGGCCATTACGATCACCCTCCTTTTGGTTTCCCCTTTTCGGGCCCGCTCCCAGATCTTCGTCGGCAAACGGCGAACCCCAACGGATGAAATTCGCCGTATGTTATACCTTGGCCTCTAGGCTTTCAAATTCTTCGGCGTCCTTAAGGGCATCGCCGAAAGGCGTCAGTGAACACTGGTGGAATCGATGATCTCCATGAGACGGTGGGTGAGGAGGCGGTATCGCTCCGTCCGCTTGGTTCCCTCCGGCAGGCCCCGGGCTAACTCCTCCAGGGGGATGGGAGCACCGATGTGGACAGTCACCCGGGGATAACGGGGTGGGAACTTTTTTGGGGGATAGGGCCCTTTGGGAAGGATGTTCACCGGGATGAGGGGTTTCCGCAGCAACTCCGCCAGCCGCACCGCCCCGGTCCGGGGACGGGCCCCGGGACGGGTGGTACCTTCGGGGAAGATGCCCAGGATGTGGGAGCGTCGAGCTGCCCTGATGGTTCGCTTGTAGTCATCGGGACCGAAGTGCTCCCTATCGATCACCGTGGCGAAGCCCCAGACGAAGGGGGCGAAGAGCGGATTGCGCAAGAGGCCCCGGCGGGCGATGAAGTTCACCCGATACCGGGGGCCGCAGGCCACGCAGATCAAGGGGATGTCCCAATAGGAGCGATGCCTGGCGACCAGGATCCCACCCCCTTTCAGGTTCCGCCGGCCGTAGACCCGCAGGCGGAAGAGGGGGTAAACCACCGTTGCAGCCAGTATCACCAAAAGGCCGTAGATGACGTCTTTCAACGCCTCAATCAGCCTTGCGGCGGCGTTCCTCCACCAGCCGGAGGACAATCTCCAACACCTCCTCGGGGGATTTGTTTGTGGTGTCAATGAAGACGGCGTCAGCGGCCGGCCGCAGGGGGGAGTCTGCCCGGGAGGAGTCCCTTTCGTCCCGCTCCTGGATGGCCTTCAGGATCTCCCGAAAATCCCCACCCCGCTCTCGGAGCCTCCTCCGGGCCCGCTCCTCGGGAGTTGCCCAGAGGTAGATCTTGAGGTCGGCATCCGGGAGGACCACGGTTCCGATGTCCCGGCCCTCCATAACCACGTCCCGATCTCGAGCGATCTCCCGTTGCAGGGCCACCAGGTGCCGCCGCACCTCGGAGTCCACCGCCACCACCGAGGAGAGCTTGTCCATCTCAGGGCTCGAGAGCTCCTCGGTTATGTCTTTCCCATCCAAGAAGATCCTCCCCATATCCCGGACCTCGATCCGAACTTTGCGCCAATCGATCCCATGCTTCGTCGCCCAAGCTACTGCCCGGTACATGGCCCCGGTGGGAACGAAAAGAAAACCCAACTCACGAGCGAGGTTCCGGGCCAGGGTGGTCTTCCCCGCGGCCGCTGGTCCGTCTATGGCGATCTTCATCCTAGGGATATATCGTAGCCCCACCGCCGCGGCCGGACCAAACGCAGGAGGCATTCGAGGCCGCGGGAGACCGCTCTCCCTCGTACCTCCCTCAGGGCCCTGGTAGCATCCCCCTCCCCGGGGAAGGCGGCGAAGAGGGCCGATCCGGATCCCGTCATCCCCACACCCTCTGCCCCGAGCCCTTCCAGAAGCTCTCGGTAGCGGGGGAGTTCGGGACATACACGACAGGCCGCATCCCAGAGATCGTTGCGGTAATCCAGGATGTGCACTGGCTCCGAGAAGGGAAGGCCAAGCTTGTCGAATTCCCGGTAGACGGCGGCTGTGGAGCAGGGAAACGGTGGCACGAGGACGAGGAAGTACTCGGGAACCTCCACCTTCGCCGGCCGCAAGAGATCCCCTGTCCCTTCCATCCAAGCCGGGCTTTCCCCTAGGAAAAAGGGAACGTCAGCCCCCAATCCCCGGGCGAGCTCCGCCAGCTCCCCCTGGGATAGGCCCAGGGAGAAGAGACGGTCCAGCCCCACCAGGGTAGCGGCGGCATCGGATGAGCCCCCGCCGAGGCCGGCCCCCGGAGGGATCGACTTATACAGGGTGATCTCCACGCCGGGAAAGCGGCCCTCGAGGAGCCGGGCAGCACGCAAGACGAGGTTTTCCTCGAGAGGGATCCCGAGATCCGGCACGACCCGGACCGCGATCCCCCGGGACCGCGGCTCGAGTCGGAGGAGATCGGCCCAATCCACGGCAACTGCCAGTGAACAGAGCCGATGGTAGCCCGTGGGCTCGAGACCCACGACCCGCAGGGTGAGGTTCAGTTTGGCGTAGGCCTTCAGGCGCAGTCCCGCCACACCAACTCCCCGTTCGCCACCACAGCCCAAGCGATGTCCCGGCCGAACCAGTAGAAAAGCTCCCGGAAGTCCTCCACGTCCCAGATCACGATGTCCCCTCTCTTCCCTTTTTCCAGCGATCCCACCTCCCCGGCCAGTCCCACCGCGGCAGCAGCGTTCAAAGTGACCGCGACGATGATCTCCTCGGGGGAGAGTTTCAGTTTCAGGAGGGAAATCCTCATCACAAAAGGAAGGGAGAGTGCGGGGGAGCTTCCGGGATTGAAATCGGTTGCCAAGGCCAGTGACATCCCCGCGGCTGCCATCTCCCGGGCCCGGGGATAGGGCTCGTCCAGGATGAAGGCCGTGGCCGGCAGCAGAACCCCTACCACCCCGGCTCGGGCAAGCTCCTGCATCCCCTGGTGGGAGACATGGAGCAGGTGATCGGCGGAGATCGCCCCCACCCGAGCGGCGAGCTCCGCGGCCCCCACCGGAGCGAGCTCGTCGGCGTGGAGCTTGGGTGTGAGCCCATGGGCTTTCCCAACCTTCAAGATCCGCTCTGCTTCCTCCACGGTGTAGAAACCTCGATCGCAGAACACATCGCAGAAACGAGCCAAATTCTCTTCCGCTACCCGGGGGATCATTTCCTCAACGAGCAGGCGGATATACTCCTCCCGATCCCATTCCGGGGGAAAAGCGTGGGCACCGAGGAAGGTGGGGACCAAGATCTGGGGGACCTTCCTCTGTAGCACGCGGATTGCCCGCAGGATCTTGAGCTCAGCCTCCGGGGAGAGGCCATAGCCGGATTTTATCTCCACTGTGGTTACCCCCCGGCGCAACATCTCCCGTAGCCGTGGCAGGGCCAGCTCCACCAGCTCCCCTTCCTCCGCTTCCCTGGTGGCCGCCGCGGTGACCAGGATCCCCCCACCGGTGTACGGTTCGCCCTGAGCCCGGCGTAGGAACTCCTCCACCCGGGAGCCGGCGAAGACCGTGTGGGTGTGGGGATCGACCAGTCCGGGAGTCACCAAGCGCCCCCCGGCATCCAGGACATCCCCCTTCCAATCCTTGGGGGCCTCTTCCCTTGGCCCGAGGGAGGCGATACGGCCTCCATCGATGGCGACGAAGGCATCCTGGATCCTGCGGATCTCCCTCATCCTCTCACCCCGCAGGGCGGCTTTTCCCTCCGGGGTGACGAGCTCCCCGATCCCGGTGATCAAGAGGTCTTTCCCCGACATCATCCCTCCCGAGGATCCTGTGGCGTTCGGGGGATTTATATACCGATTTTCGGCACACCTCGATCGGGTAGGCGGAATTTATACCATT
>CAYTCK010000040.1:0-9893 GCA_964436445.1 uncultured Thermotogaceae bacterium
GCCCACTATGGGGATCGAAGGCCGCCTAAGAAGCGCGGGCATCCTTGGATCTACCCCTGGTCCCTGTACCTCGCCCAGAAGTGGAACCTTTTGGAGGTGGTGGCCTACAACCTCCGGGTGTTCCTCACTCCCTTTTTGCCCTGGATCATCAGGGCTCCCCCAGCTCCGCGCTCTATTAGGTAAGGCAAACCCATGATCGGGGACCGGGGAACGCCGAATTGGGTCGGCTGGCCGAGGCTATCCCAAGCGGGGAAAATGGGCTGGGGAGGAAAAAAATGGAGCGAAAGATCTTGGAGATCCTGCCGGAGATCGGGGAGATTGGAGATCCGGACTTGCGGGAGAAGGTGGTCCGCACGTATGCCCGCGCCCTGCGGGAGGGGGGGTGGACGCCGGAGGATATGGAACGCATGCCCTTTACACTGGCCAAAAGGACCACGGTCTCCTATGCCCAGCACGTGCGGGCCGTGACCAGGATCGCCCTGGCGGCCTACGATGCCCTGCGGGAGGTCCTCGGGGATGCGGTGCGGCTTAATAGGGACGTGCTCCTGGCCGGGGCGCTCCTCCACGACGTGGGAAAGCTCCTGGAGATGGCGGAGGAAGACGGAGCGTTCCGCAAATCGGAGGGAGGGAAGGTCCTGCGGCATCCCTTCTCCGGGGTGGCCCTGGCCTATGCCGAGGGGATCCCACCGGAGGTGCTCCACATCATCGCCGTCCACTCCAAGGAGGGCGATCCCTACCCCCGGACGCCGGAGGGGTACGTGGTGCATCACGCGGATTTCATCTGTTTCGATACCCTGGAGGGCTGATCAGCCCAGGGCCACGTCCAGGTAGAGCATGACCAGGGCCCCAAGGATCAGACCCCAGGTCGCCAAACGCTCGTGACCTTTGCGGTGGGTGGCAGGGATGATCTCGTCCGAAATCACGTAAAGCATGGCTCCGGCGGCGAAGCCCATGGCGTAGGGGACGATGGGGCGCACCAGGCCCACAGCCCAGGCTCCGAGTACCGCCAGGGGGATCTCTACCAAACCGGCCCTTATCCCCACGACGCTGGCGTAGAAGAGCGTCCCCAACCCCGCCCCCAGGGCGGAGACGGAGACGGCAAGCCCCTCCGGGATGTTCTGAATCCCGATGGCCAAGGTGAGGCTCAGCGCATCCCCCAGTTTCCCCGAGCCGAAGCCCACCCCCACCGCCAGGCCTTCGGGCATATTGTGCAGGGTGATGGCTATGATGAACAGCCATACCGCCTTCAGCCGCTCGGCCCCCTTTCCCTCCCGCTCCCGACGGACGATGAGGTGAAGGTGGGGGATGTAGCGGTCCGCCAGGTCCAGGAAGACTACACCCAACAGGATTCCGGCGAGGACTGGACCCACGCCCCCGAGCTCGACCCCGGGGATGATGAGGCTGGTGAAGCTGGCGGTGAGCATTACCCCCGCGGCGAAGCCCAGGGCCCCGTCCAGGAAACGCTCCGAAGGGTGCCGCCAGACGAGGACCGCCAGCGCCCCCAAGGTGTTGAGGGCGGTGGTTACCAGGCCCCCGAAAAGGCCCTGTAGCGCCGGGGGTTGCCCCCCGAGCCAGCGAAGGAATCCCTGCCACATACCCCCTCCTCCATGGCCCGATTGCCAGGGCTTGAGAGGATGGTAAGATAAAGCTCGAGGTGATTTCCATGAGATACTTCCTGGGCGTGGCCCTTCTCCTCTCCCTGGGCCTCTCGATCTCCGCTTCGCCGCGTTTGGTCCTCTACCAAGGGGGATTTGCCTTCGTGGAGGAGGATTTTTTGCGGGAGATCGTTTCCCCCACCGCTTCCTTGGATCTGGTCGGGTTGCCGAAGGGGATCGATCTGGATTCGCTTTCGGTGCAGGGCCTCCCGGTCCGGGGCTGGAGATGGGTGGAGGAAGGCCCTATCCTGCCTCCTGCTGCTTGGATCGGGAAAACCGTGGAGGTGAGGGTCGGGGATCGGAATTTCACGGGGAAGCTCCTTTCCCTTGCCGGGGGGCTCCTTCTGGAGACGGAGGAAGGGTATGTGCTCCTCAAAGATTACGATTCCATTTCCTGTCCCAGCGAGCCCAAACTGAAAGGCTTTAAGGCGTTGCGGCTCCTCCTCTCCCGTCCGGTAGCGGGGAAGGTGGAGTACAAGCTCTCCTATCTCAGTGAAGGATTCGGTTGGTCGGCCCATTACCTCGGCCTCTGGGACGAGGAGAAGGGGGTGCTCTCCCTCCTCGGCATCGCCGCCTTGAGCAACGACTCCGGGAGGGAGTATTCCGAGGCCACGGTGGAACTCGTGGCCGGTGAGGTGCACCGGGCTGTACCACCCCAGGCGCGGGCTTTGGCCGTGGCGGCCCCCAAGGCTTACGAGGGGGGCCTCGGGGTCACGGAGGTGCCCACGGCGGAGTACCACCGCTACATCCTGGGGGAACCTGTGGACCTGGGACCGGGGATCACCCGGGTGGTCTACCTTCCCTGGACCGAGATCCCGGCCGAGCGGGTTTATCGTTTCATCGGGGACAGGGTCCTGTTTTCCCTGCGTTTCAGCAATGAAAGCGGCAAGCCCCTGCCGGCCGGGGACGTGAAGGTGTTCGGGGAGGGCGTCTTCCTCGGCGAGGACTCCATGGGGCACACGCCCGTCGGGGGGGAGGTGGAACTCTCCCTGGGGGCAGCCTTCGATCTGACGGGAAAGAGGATTCGCATTGGCTATCGGCGCCTGGCGGAGAACCGATACCGGGAGAGCTACCGGATCACCATCCGCTCCGCCAAGGAGGAACCGGTAGCGGTTGAAGTGTTGGAAGAGCTACGGGGCGACTGGGAGATCACTAATTCCTCCCTTCCCTACGAGGTCCTGGACGCGAACCACGTGCGCTTCGTGCTCCGGGTTCCCGCCGGGGGGGAGGCAGAGGTGGAATATACGGTGGAATACAGCTACTGAGACGGCGTGGAGTACGAGGAAAGATTCCTGGCCCTGAGGGCCAGCTATAAGCGCGCCATTGAGGCAGCGCTCGGGCGGGTTCCCGTAAGGAACGGTGTGGTGCGGCTCCACGATCTCTGGCTGGAGACCGCGCTGCCTCGGGATCTCATCGTTGAACTCCTACGGGAGGATGAGATACGCTTGCCACCGCATGTGAAGCGCATAGACCTTGAGGGATAGGAGGCGTCCGTGGCGGAAACCATCCATTTCGGCACCGACGGCTGGCGGGGGGTGATCGCCCGGGACTTCACCTTCGCCAACGTGGCCCGGGTAGGGGATGCCTTGGCGGCTTTCTTTTTGGATCCCAAACGGAGGGAGCTCCCCTTCTACCGAGAGTGGGGGGTGGCCTTCAGGGGTGGTGAAGCCGGGGTATACGTGGGCTACGACACCCGGTTCCTCTCCCGGGCGTTCGCCGAGACCATCGCCCGGGCCCTGGTGCGGCAGAGTATCCCCGCCTGGGTGACGGCCTATCCCGTCCCCACCCCTGCCCTCTCTTACATGGTGACCTTCCGGAGCCTGGCCGGGGGGGTGATGATCACCGCCTCCCACAACCCCCCGGAGTACAACGGGGTGAAGCTGAAGCCAGAGTACGGGGGCTCGGCCACAAAGGAGGCCACCGATCTGGTGGAAGCCCACCTCCCGGACCGGCCGCCCGAGCTGGGGGATGGAGCGGTGGGGACAGTGGATATCCGGGAAGCGTATCTAGGGGCGCTGGAATCCAAGGTGGATATGCGCGCCATCGGCGACATCCCCCTGCATGTGGTGGTGGACCCCATGTACGGCTCCGCCCAAGGGTACTTGGCGGAGCTCCTCGCGCGGCACGGGATCGCCCATACCGCCATCCGCTCCCATATAGATCCCCTTTTCGGGGGTAAGAAGCCGGAACCGCTTCCGGAGTTCATGGGGCCCACTCGGGCGGTGATCCGGTCGCTCCGAGCCCGAGTCCGCCGGCGGATCCTGGTGGGGTTGATTACCGATGGGGACGGGGACCGGGCGGCGGCCATGGACGAGGAGGGGAACTTCCTGGACACCCACCGCACCTCTTCCCTCATCCTCTGGCACCTCATCCACAACCGGAGCGAACGGGGCGTGGTGCTGAAATCCTTCGCCCTCACGGACCTCATCACGAAGATCGCCGCGGATGCGGGGCTCGAGGTCCGGGAGATAAAGATCGGGTTCAAGTGGGCGGTGGAGGGGCTCTTCCGGGGGGAGGCCATGTTCGCCGCCGAGGAGTCCGGGGGGTATGGATACCGCTGGCACCTGCCGGAGCGGGACGGGATCCTGGCGGGGCTTCTTCTCCTCGAACTCATCGCCGCCACGGGGAAGGGCCTGGGAAAGCTCCTCGCGGAGCTCTTTCGCCGCTACGGCCCCCACCATTACCACCGGATGGACCTCGCGTTGCCGGAGCGCCGCGAGGTGGTGGAGCGCATAAAGGCCTCTCCCCCGGATTCGGTGGCCGGCCACAGGGTAAGGGCAGTGGAGACCCTGGATGGGGTGAAGCTCCGCTTTCGCAACGGATGGCTCCTCTTCCGTGCCTCGGGGACGGAGCCGATCCTCAGGGTCTACTGCGAGATGGATTCACCCAAGGCAGTGGAGGAGGTGATCTCCGCCGGAGTGGAGCTTGCCAAGGAGGCAGCCCATGGGTGAGCCGTACAATCCCAGAGAGATCGAGGAGCGCTGGAAGGACTTCTGGTGGGAGAAGGGCTTTTTCAAGGCGGATATCCACGACACGGAGCGGAAATTCTACTATTTGAACATGTTCCCCTACCCATCGGCCAAGCCCCACGTGGGCCACGGCCGCAACTACATCCTGGGCGATGCCATCACCCGGTACCTCATCATGCGGGGCTACAACGTCCTCAACCCCATGGGGTGGGACGCCTTCGGCCTCCCGGCGGAGAACCAGGCCATCCGCCACGGGATCCACCCCCGGGACTGGACCATGCGCAACATCGCCGAGTTCAAGCGCCAATTCCGCGACTGGGGAGTGGTCTTCGACTGGGATCGGGAGATCGCCACCTGCGAGCCCGACTACTACAAGTGGACCCAGTGGCTCTTCCTCAAGCTCTACGAGCGCGGCCTTGCCTACCGGGCCGAGGCGGAGGTGAACTATTGCCCCCATTGCCAGACGGTGCTGGCCAACGAGCAGGCGGTGGGTGGGCGGTGTGAGCGTTGCGGGACCCCGGTGGAGAAAAGACGGCTCACCCAGTGGTTCTTCAAGATCACCGCTTACGCCGAGGAGCTCCTGCGGGACCTGGATGAGCTCGATTGGCCGGAGCACGTAAAGACCATGCAGCGGAACTGGATCGGCCGCTCAGAAGGCGCGAACGTCGTTTTCAAGAGCGAACGGGGCCACGAGATCACCGTCTTCACCACCCGTCCCGATACCCTCTGGGGGGCCACCTTCTTGGTGCTCGCCCCGGAACACCCCTTGGTGGAGGCGCTCACCGCCCCCGAGAGGCGGGCCGAGGTCGAGGAGTACAGGGAATCCGCGGCGCGTCGTACCGAGGTGGAGCGGCTCTCCGTGGAGCGGGAGAAGACCGGGGTCTTCATCGGGGCCTACGCCGTGAACCCGGTGAACGGGGAGCGGATTCCTATCTGGATCGCCGATTACGTCCTTATGACCTACGGGACCGGAGCCATCATGGCCGTTCCGGCCCACGATGAGCGGGACTTCCAGTTCGCCCTGAAGTACGGGATCCCGGTGATCCCGGTGATCGCCCCGCCCGGGGATGCGGCAAAAAGCTGCGTAATGAAGGACACCTACAGGGAAGAGCTTCCCGAGGCCCTGGCAGAGGCGGGCTTCGAGTTCACCGAGGGGGAGGGATCCCTTTGCGTGACCTTGAAGGAAGCCGACCGGGAGCGTTACATTGCCCTCGTCCAGCGATACCTCAAGCCCGGGGCCTGGACCGCGGTAGTGGGGAGGGGCTGGCACATCGTTCTCCCGGACTCCGTGATGAACGTGGGCTCCATCACGGAGGAACGGGAGGCGCTCGCCGTGCTCAGGGAGACCGATCCGTCCCTTTCCGCCAAGCGCACCGTGGCCGAAGTGCTTTGGGACGTGGAGTTCTACCGTGACCTCCTCTTCCACGCCGAGTACGGGGAGATGATCAACTCCGGGCCTTTGACCGGGACACCGGGCGAGGTGGCGGTAAAACGCACGATAGAGTGGCTTGAGACAAGGGGAATAGGCAAAGCCGCGGTGAACTATCGCCTACGGGATTGGCTCATCTCCCGACAACGCTATTGGGGCGCTCCTATCCCCATCGTTTACTGTGAGAAGTGTGGGATCGTCCCTGTTCCGGAGGAGGACCTTCCGGTGAAGCTCCCAGAAGTGAAGAAGATCGGCCTCAGGGGCCTGGCGGAGATCCCGGAGTTCGTGGAGACCACCTGTCCCCGCTGCGGCGGGCCCGCCCGGAGGGAGACGGACACTATGGATACCTTCGTGGATTCCTCTTGGTACTACCTGCGTTACATCTCGCCCCATGACGACGACAAGCCCTTCGATACGGAGCTCGTGAACAAGTGGCTCCCGGTGGATCTCTACGTCGGCGGGGTGGAGCACGCCATCCTGCATCTACTCTATTCGCGGTTCATCACCAAGGCCCTGCGGGATATGGGGTACCTTTCCTTCAAGGAGCCATTCAGAAAACTCTTCACCCAGGGGATGATCACCTACCCCGCCTATTGGTGTCCGGAGCACCGCTGGATCCCGCCCGGGGAGGTTGTGGATGGCAAGAGATGTCCCCACTGCGGCCGGGAGCTCGAGGTCTCGGTGGTAGCCATGTCGAAATCGAAGCTGAACGTGGTCTCCCCGGGGGACCTCATCGAGAAATACGGGGCGGACACCGAGCGCCTCTACACCCTGTTCATGGGCCCACCGGAAAAGGACATCGAGTGGTCCGAGGAGGGTGTGCGGGGGGCCCGCAGGTTCCTGGAGCGCTTCTGGGACCTCGCCACTACCTGGATCCCCAGGGTGCGGGAGGCCGGCCCGGTGGATCCTGGGACACTTCCCACCGCGGGAAAGCGCCTCTGGCATAAGCTCCACGCCACCATCCGGAAGGTCACCCAGGAGTTCGAGACCCAGCGTTTCCGCTTCAATACCTCCATCGCCGCCATCATGGAGCTGGTGAACGACCTCACCTCCTACTTAGAAGGCGAGGAAGTCGACCTCCCCTTGGTGCGTCGGGTGTTGCGGGACACCATCCTCCTGATCTCCCCCTTCACTCCCTTCATCGCGGAGGAACTATGGCACCGCCTGGGGGAGGGGGGAGCAGTTCTGGAGCAGGAATGGCCTGCCTACGATGAGGAGGCGCTGAAGCTCCTCGCGGTGGAGATACCGGTGCAGATAAACGGGAAGGTGCGGGCCCGGATCCGGGTGCCCTACGATGTGGCCCAGGACCCCGAGGCCCTGGAGGAGGCCGCTCTGGCGGCGGAAGAGGTGAAAAGGCACCTGCGGGGGAGGGAGCCCGCCAAGGTGATCGCCGTCCCCGGGCGGCTGGTCTCACTGGTGGTCAAGTAGGGCGATGTCCCTTCGGAACCTCTGATACCGCGTGGGTCGTGGACCGCATGGCCGAACGCTGACACGGAGACCATGGGGGAGGAAAAACACGAGGCGGCGCAGGGAAGGAAGGCTGTCTTTCTGGACAGGGACGGTGTGATCATCGAACAGGTGGAGGGGTACTTGGATGACCCCGAGGGGGTGAAGCTCCTCCCAGGGGCGGCGGCGGCGATCCGGAGGTTGCGGGAGGCTGGCTTCGCTGTGGTGGTGGTGACCAACCAGGCCGGGGTAGGATACGGTTATCTCACGGAGGAGACCCTGAACGCGATCCACGCGCGGCTCGTGGAGGCACTCTCCCGGGAAGGGGCTGTTCTGGATGGGATCTACTGGTGTCCCCACACCCCTGAGGAAAACTGTCCCTGCAGGAAGCCTGCTCCAGGGATGCTCCTACGGGCGGCGAAGGAGTTGGGAATAGACCTTTCGCGCTCCTACATGGTGGGGGATATGACGACCGACATCGAGGCCGGAAAACGCGCTGGCTGCTTCACCGTGCTCCTGCGTACGGGGTTCGGTGGAGCCGACGGGCGGTCCGATACGGTCCCCGATGCCATCTGTGATGATCTCCCCGCCGCCGCCGATTTCATCCTCTCCCGTGAGGGGACCGCGGGGGCCAGGTGATGGGCGTTCATGGACCGGATCCTACACCTCACTCTCCCTCCACCCTGTTTCAACCCCGGAAGGCCGTTGTCCTCTGCGCGGGGGAAGGGACAAGGCTCCGTCCCTTAACCAATGAGACCCCGAAGCCCCTCCTCCGGATCGGGGGGAAGCCCCTGCTGGGTTGGAACTTGGAGGTGCTGGCCCGGGCCGGAATCCAGGTGGTCCTCATCAACCTCCACCACCTCCCCCAGCGGATCATCTCCTACGTGGGGGATGGCCTGCGCTTCGGGGTCACGGCGCGGTACTACTTCGAGGAGGAGCTGCTCGGAACCGCCGGAGCATTGGACCCCATGAGGCATGAGCTTCGGGAACCCTTCCTGGTGGTCTACGGGGACGTGGTCTTGAACGATTTTCCTTTCGGGGACCTCTTCCGTTTCCACAGGGAGAAGACAGGGATCGGGACCGTGGTCCTCCAGGAGACGGACCGTCCCGGGGACTGCGATATCGCCGAGCTCGATCCGGAAGGGAGGATCGTAGCTTGGCATCCCACGCCCGGGGACTTCCGCTATGGAAAATGGGGGAACGCCGCCGTATATCTCCTGGAGCCCCGGATCCTCTCTTACCTTCCCCGAGGGGCACGGTGGGATTTCGTGCGGGACCTCTTCCCGAAGGTCCTCTCCGCTGGGGAGACGCTCTGGGGTTTTGTCTCCCCGGTGGAGCTCCTGGATATTGGCACCCCGGAGCGCTTGGGGGAGGCCCGCAGGAGGTACGGGGGATGATCATCACCAGGACGCCCTTCCGGGTGAGCTTCCTGGGCGGTGGGACCGACCTCCCTGCTGTCTACCGAGAGATCGGAGGGGCGGTCCTTTCCACCACCATCGATAAGTACATGTACGTGGCGGTGAATAAACGTTTCGAGGAGACGATCCGCGTTGCCTATACCAAGACGGAGATCGTCAAGCACCCCCAGGAGCTGGACCACGACATCGTACGGGAAGCCCTGGGAATGGTCGGGATAGAGAAGCAGATAGAGATCGTCACCATCGCCGACGTCCCCGCGGGAACAGGCCTCGGCTCCTCCTCCTCCCTCGCCGTGGGGCTCCTCAACGCCCTCCACAATTACCTGGGGGAGGAAGTGCTGCCGGAGCGGCTTGCCCGGGAGGCGTGTGAGTTGGAGATCGGGAAGCTGGGGCATCACATCGGAAAACAGGACCAATACGCAGCAGCCTACGGCGGCCTGAACTTCATCCGTTTCCTGCCAGACGAGGAGGTCGAGGTGGAGCCCCTTGGGTTATCCCGGGATCTGCTCGAGGAATTCTTCGCCCGGATACGCCTTTTTTACACCGGGCTCAGACGTCGCTCCGATGAGGTGCTCCAGGAGCAGAGCAAAACCGCGGCATTGAGTATGGACCTGTACCGAAAACTCAAGGACCTCGCCCACGCAGGGAAGGATGCGCTCCTGAGAGGGGATCTTGCCCTCTTCGGCGAACTCCTGCACGAGGGTTGGCTGATAAAGCGTTCCCTATCGAGAAAGATCTCCAACAGAACGATAAATGAGCTCTACGAGCTCGGACGCAAAGAAGGGGCACTGGGGGGGAAAGTGTTGGGCGCCGGAGGGGGCGGTTTCATTCTCTTTTTCTGCGCGAGCCAGGAGCACGCCACCGCCCTGAGCCGGAGGTTCAGAGCCCGGAGGATCCGGGAGCTCGAGATCGCCTATGAGCCCTGGGGCTCGACGGTGATCTACCGTTCCTGAGCTCCCCGGTCACTTTGGCGACC
>CAYTCK010000041.1:0-9552 GCA_964436445.1 uncultured Thermotogaceae bacterium
ACGATCTCCTTGGCAGCGTCCTGTTGCAGGAGGAGGTTGCCCACCTGGGGGCCGTTCCCGTGGGTTATGACTATCCGCCACCTCCCGGAAAGGACCATCTGGGCCAGCTGCTCACAGGTGCGGTAGACGTTCTCGAGCTGCTCCTCGAAGGTCCCTTTCTGTCCCCGCTGCAGGATGGCGTTCCCCCCTAGTGCGATGACCACCGTCTTCTTTTTTCCTTGCCTTCGTTCCACGGCTTCGGTCCCTCCTTTCCTCAGGCCTCGTAGACCCGGCGCATCCTCTCCCAGTGCAGACGCATCTTCCGGGCCGCGCGCTTCGGATCACCCTTGGAGATGGCTTCCAGGATCTCTCCATGTATCCTGGCCACCCGCTCCAGCTCTTTGGGGGTACGCAGGTAGAAGTTATGGGTAAACTCCCGGTAAAGCTTCTGATCCATGGTCTCCACCAGAAGCCGCACCACCGCCTGGATCAACCGGTTGTGGGTCGCCGCGGCCAGGGCGTTGTGAAAGGCCTTATCCAGGTCGAAGTAGGTCTCGAAATCATTGGCCTTGGCCGGGGGAAGCATCCGGGCGTAGGCCTCCTCCAGGGCAGCGATGTCCTCCGGGGTGCGGTTGTGGGCGGCAATGGCCGCCACGTTGGGTTCAATGGCCCCGCGGGCCTCGATGATCTCCAGGCACCCGGATTCCGATTCCAACACCACCAGCGGCTCTACCTCATCCGGACCAACGGGCATCCGGCGCACGAAGTTCCCCCGTCCCACCTTGGCCTCCACGATCCCCACCGCCTCCAGAGCGGCCAAGGCCTCTCGAACCGACGCGCGGGAAACACCCATCAGCTCGGCCAATTCCTTCTCCGACGGGAGGCGCTCCCCCACTTTGAAGACGCCTTTCTTGATGAGCTCCATGATCTGCTCGGCCACCTGGGAGGAGACCTTGGTGGGCCGCACCCGGCGGACGAGGCGTTGCACTTCACCCTTCACGGGTTTGGCTGCCATGCTGTCAGACAATATACCGGGGTCACGAACTTAAGGCAAGTTTCGCTGCCTTTCCTTAGTCCTCCAAGAGCTTTAAAAGAACCTGGGCCAAGGACTCGAGTTCTCGCAGGGGGATCGCCTCGTGGGGGGTATGGGCAACCTCCAGGCTGCCGGCCCCGAACACCACCGGGTTGACACCCTTGGCGAAGAGGTTGGCCGCATCGGTCCAGGAAGGCATGCCCCCCAAGGGGAGCTCCTCACCCAGGGCCTCTCGGATGGCCCGCTGCAGTCGCCTCAGGATCGGCGCATCGTGGGGGATCTCCCAGGGTGGGGAAACGTCCAGCACCTCCAGGACCGCGGGGTCAGTGAAGGCCTGCCGTACCGCCCCCAGGACCTCCACCGGTGAGAGGCCTGGGGCGAAGCCCACATCGAAGTGGATGGCGCAGGAGGCAGGAACAACCATAGGATCGTATCCCCCTTCGATGCGACCCAGGTTGACCCAGGCCCCACGGGGAAAAAGGGGATGACGGTGGGAGAAGATGGGATGTGTCAGAAACCGACGGAAGTCCTCCAACGCCTTCAGGATCGCGTTGTCCCCGGCCCAGGGCGTGGTGCCGTGGGCCGCCCGCCCGGATACGGTGACCCGTACCTCGAGGGTGCCGGCTTCGGCCGGGCAGGGGTAAAGGCCCGTGGGCTCCAGGACCACCGCCCCCACGATCCCCTCCGGGACCTCCAGGGCCTCTGAACCCCGTCCCAGGAGCTCCTCGTCCACTACCAAGGCCACCTGGGCTGGCCCGCGGCTCCGGGAGAGGGACCAGAGAAGCGCCGCGATCTGACCCTTGGTGTCCACCGCCCCCCGACCGAAGAGTTTCCCCCCCCGGACCTCCGGGGAGAAGGGGTGGGGGTGGTCCAGCGGTGGGAAGACATCCAGGTGGGTGACGAACCAAATCCCGCCTTCTCCCCGGGAGGCAAGGAGGTTTTTGCCGACCCCGGGCACCTCTTGCTCCCACACCTTGAGGCCAGCCCCCTGTAGCCTCTCCGCCAGGAACTCCAGAGCCAGTCCCTCCCGGCCCGGGGTGGTGGGGAGACGCACGAGCTCCAGCGCCAACTCCAGAAGCTCCCGCTCCATGGCCGAGGTCATTGTAAGGGATTAACCTTCGGGTGATGCTGGAGTTCAGGCAGTACCTCCTGGAGCCGAGGGTCTGGACACGGCTCCCGGCGGACTGGAGGGAGATCTTCGGCCGGGAGGCGAAACTCGCGGTGGAGATCGGCTTCGGAAACGGGGAGTTCCTAGCGGAGGAGGCGGGACGGTGTCCGGATTGGGATTTCGTCGGCTTCGAGGTCTCGCTGAAGTGCATCGAGAAGGCCGGCCGGAAGCTCGCCCAAGCCGGTGTGAGGAACGTGCGGCTGGTCCTCTTGGACGGTCGTTTCGGCCTGCGGGAACTCTTCCCCGACGGCTCTGTAGAGCGGGTGATCGTCAACTTCCCCTGTCCCTGGCCCAAGGCTCGACATGCCGGACGCCGCCTGGTCCGGGAGGACTTCCCCAGGACCCTGGGAGCCGTCCTCCGAGAGGGGGGACGGTTCGAGCTCACGAGCGACCACCTGCCCTTCCTGGAGGAGGCACGAGAGGCCCTGGAGGGCTGCGGTTGCTTCGTCCTGGAGGGACCCTCACCGGTGGAGGGGGTGCCCCGTACCCGTTACGAGCGCAAGTGGCGCCTCCGGGGTCTGGAGATAAGGAGGCTCGTGGCCCGGAAGGTGAAGGGGACAGGGGTGGAGAGGATAGCGGAGGGGACCATGCCTCATGTACACGTGCCAAAAGAGCTTTCGCCGGAGGAGATCCTCAGGGTCCGTGGCCTGAAGGAGGTCTGGCCCGAGGGGAGTTTTGTGGTGAAGGAAGGATACATCTCCCCGGATGGGGGGGAAGTGCTGCTGCGGGCCCACGCCACCGATAGGGGTTTCCACCAACACTACTTCATCCTGGTCCACAGGGAAAAGGATGGCTGGATGGTGAAACTGGACGGGGCAAGCCTCCCCTTCAGGACCCCGGCTGTGAAACGCTCCGTGGCCGCCGTGGGTGAATACCTCCTGCGGAAGGGAGGATGAAAAAAGGGGGAGGCCCGATGGCCTCCCCCGTGCCATTCCGGGGATTTCCCTCAAGGGACGATCTCGAAGGCCAAGAAGAGGTTCCGCTCGTGGGGGTTGAAGTTGTTATCGGCGGCAACGATCAGCACGTGATGGCCGTTGGGAAGCGCGGGCCCGATGGCCAGGGCTTCCATGTTGTCCGGTGGGACCGGTATATCCGAGAGGTCCTTCAGGGCGGAGATCCGCAGTAGGAGCTCCTTCTTCACCGCCTTCCCGGTGAAGGGATAGGGCAATGCCTCCACGTCCTTCACGTCATCGGCCCCGGCGAGCGTCACCCCGAAGATCTTGATGTCGTTCCCCACGCCGCTCACGTAGGAACGCTCCATAACCAGGAGGTCGTATTCCGGTAGGATATCCTTGATGTAGGCGATGGCGCTTACCCCGTTATCGGCGTAGTGGTCCTTGGGATATGCGAAGATGGGCTCGGTGACGTAGACGTACTCCGCTACCTCCCGCGCTTCCTTCCCCGAGAGGTCGAAAACGGCGATCCGCACCTGGGTCCCGGCCTCCTGGGAGCAGAGGGGCCCGTCCTGGACCAGGGCCTGCTCGTTCACGGCATAGAGGGTCTTTCCGTCCGGTGAGAGGGCCAGGCCCTCGAAACCGAGGTTCTTGCGGATGCCCTTGCCCTCACCGGGGACGAACTTCTCCGGCAGGGGTATCTCCCCCAAAAGGATCCCATCCTTGGCGAAGATCCGCAGCCAAGGGATGTTATGCTGGTCCCTTTCCGAGGAGATGATGAATTTATCATCGGGAGTGAGGACGACCTCCTCGGCGTCGATCCCCTTGGTGGGATAGATTTGCACCCCGGGCGTCGCAGCGTCGGAGTCCAGGAACTCCACCCCCAGGACCGCCACGCTGTGGATCCCGGTCCCGTCCACATCGATCTTGATGATGTAGAGCCTCCCCGGGGTTCCCGTGCCACCTCGATCGTCACAGATCCCGTAGTAAACGCCGGTTCCAGGGTCGTAAGCCAAACCCGAGATGCCCCCTACGGGCATCGTCCCGAAACGCCACTCCTCGGTGGGGATCTCGAAGCTCCCCAGGAATTCAAGCTGCGCCCCCAGTGAAATGGCCCCCAGAAAGAGGATTCCCAGCAACGCCACCACCAACGGCCGCCTCATAAGACCACCTCCCTCGCGGTTTTCCTCACTTTAGCCGCTAAGGGCCAACCCCGGCAAGGGCTTAAGCGAAAAGGAAAGGGGGAGGGCGTAGGCCCTCCCCCTCAGCCAAGCCCTCGCGTCGTTCAGAGGCAGGCGCCGTGTTGCTCCCGGTATTCGATCTCCCACCACACATAGGTCCCGTGGGGGAATGTTCCCATGCAGATCCCGATCCTGAAGTTTTGGGAGGGGAGGACGACGCTCATCCCCCGGGGCGCCCCGATCACGAACGGGTTCCCCGGCGGATGGCTCTTGCACTTGTGCACGATGTAGACGATCTTCTTCGCGATGCGGCTCGGGGGCTTCACCACCCCATCCCCATCGGTATCCAGGTAGAGGGTGAGCTGCATCAGCGTCCCCTGGAGGTCGAAGGAAAGGTCGTGCCAACCCGAGCCCACGCTCCCCTCCCAGGTGAGGTTCGTCCCCGAGACCCTGGGTCTGGGGGCGCCGCTGGAGACGGAGACCACGTTGATCCTGCCGGTGGCCTCGATCTTCACCGAGAACTTCCGGGTGCCGCTCCAAGCACCGGCGCTGGCCACGGTGATATGCCAGTGGTCCTGAGCGTCTCCCCAGACGTAGATCCCCGGCTCGTCCAGCGTGGGCATCCCCGCTGGGGGCTGGGGCCCAGGCCCTGGGGCAGCGCTCACGGTGAGGGTGGCTGACCTCGTGTCGGTGGCCCCGTCGTCATCACGGACGGTGAGCCGCACGGTGTAGGTACCGGCCCGGGAGTAGGTGTGGCTCGTGATCCTCCCGGTCCCCGAGGCCCCATCGCCGAAGTCCCAGATGTATTGGACGATCCTCCCGTCGGGGTCGTGGGAGGCGGAGGCATCGAACCGCACCGTCTCCCCGACCCGCGGGTTCGTCGGCGAGTAGCTGAACGAGGCCACCGGAGGCCGGTTCGCTACGGGCCGCACCACCTGGAACCGGGCCACCTCCTCATCCCAAGAGGAAGAGGGGAGATGTGTCCCCAACCAGGACCGCACCCGATCCAGGAACCCCTCCCCATCGGGATCGAGCACTGGGAAGTAGTTGCCGAAGCGGGTGGGGAAGTAGGGGATTGCGGTATCGGCGGCGAAACCGTAGAGTGCCTCGTTCCCAGCGGGATCTGCCGCCTCCACCCGCAAGCGGGTGGTCCCGGCGGGGAGCCTGGGGTCGGGGTGCTGGTAGTTGGGGAAGATGAGGACCGCTTTGCCATCGGGATCGAGTTCCACAAGGTAAACGTACGCCCCCCGGTTGAGCTCAACGGTGACGGTCACCGTCTCCCCGACCGTGTAGGTGTTCTTGTCCAGGGAAAGCCGCAGATCCAGGGCCGGCATCGCGGCGGTCACGGTGATGGATTTCTCGTTGTTCGTCTCGTCGGACTCCTGCACACGGTTGTAGTAGTCGGCCACGGCGGTGAAGACTTCCCCGGAACGGCTCAAGGGGAGCCGGAAGGTGAAGGTGAAACTCTGGCCCGCCGAAAGGCCCGTGATGTAGCCCTGCTGGTAGCCGGCCTCGCCGGAGAGGCGCACGTAGAAAGCTCCTGCCCGGGCCCCACCGATGTTCCGGACCACCACCCGGAAAGTGAGGGTGTCACCTACCGTCGGGGAACTGGGCGTGTAGGTGATGGACTCGACGATGAGGTCCGGTTTGGCAACCGTGCGGATCGTGAACTCCCGCCGGAAGAGGCCGGCGTTCTGGGTGGAGAGCTCAACGGCGTAGGTGCCCGGAGGCACCTGGCTGCCGGTGTTGTCCCGCTGGTTCCAGGCCCAGACCTTTGTTTCCCCCGGGGCCACCGTGGTGAGCACCATGGCGGCCATGGGCCGGTAGACCACCCGTCCGGAGGCGTCCCTTATGACCCAGGGAGCGGTGTTGGGAAGCGTGATGGGCACTGTGCCGATGTTCTCGAAGGTGACCCTCACGGTCTCCCCAGGAGCATAGCTCGATTTGTCAGTGGTGAGCCGTCCCTTAGGCGTGGGGGCCGCTTGTACCGTCGCCGTCGCGGTATCGGAATCGGTGCGTCCGTAGCGATCGCGGACCACAAGCCGCACGGTGTAGGTCCCGGGAGCGGTGTAAGCATGTTGCACCACCGCCCCGGATCCCGTGGTCCCATCGCCGAAATCCCAGGTGTAGGAGACGATGTCACCGGTGGATCCCCGGCCGTCGAAGGTAATGGGCTGGCCCACGGTCCCCGCGTAGGGGCCGCCAGCATCGGCCCTGAGGGCGGGGTAGCCCCCGCTCACCGTCACCGAGCGGGAGTTATTGCTTTCGTCCACCTCGTCCACTGCCCCGTCCGGATCCGCCACCGCTGTGAAGGTCACGGAGGATGCCGAGAGGACCGCGGTGAAGGTCAAAGTATGGGTACCCCCAGCGGCCAGGCCGGACACGTTCCTGCGCTGTACGCCCCCGTCGCGCAACTCCACCGCGAAGCTGCCGGCGTCCCCGGGGCCGGCGTTCCGCACCACCACGGTGAAGGTGAGGGTATCCCCGACCCGGGGAGATGTCGGGGTGTAAGTGAGGGTTTGGATCACGAGATCCGGCTTGGGGGCGGCGGGGAGCGAGAGCTCCAGCCTCCCGGCACCGTAGGTGTTGGGATCCCCCATGGGAACGCAGTAAGAAAGGAGCTTCGCCCGCAGGGCAGAAAGCCCCAGCGAGGGATCACGGGAAAGGAGTAGAGCCGCGGCGCCAGCTGCGTGTGGCGCGGCGGCGGAGGTACCCTGGAAGGTGGTGTAATAGGGGCTCACCCCCGTGGACACGTTGTCCGGAGCCACGAGATCCGGCTTGGTACGACCGTCGTTGGTCGGCCCCCGGGAGGAGTAATCCTCGGCGGGACCGGTGGTGTAACGCCCCCAATCCACCGCCCCCACCGTGAGGGCCTCGGCGGCATTGGCCGGGGCCGGAAGGGAACTCGAGCTGACATGCGGGTCCAGGTGTTGGTAGATGGAGAAGAGCTCCAGGCGCCGGGGGCTCCCGGATGATTTCTGGATCTTCACCGTATAGGTACCGGAAACCGCGGCGGTGTAGGTTATCTGCTCCGTGGGCTCCTCGCTTCCGGCCTGGGTCTTGGTGGAGGAGGCCACAAGCGATCCGTTCGGACCGTACAGGAAAAGGTCGTAATCATCGGCGGTGGTCGGCCAGCCATCCCAGGTGAGGTAGAGGACAATCGGATCCCCTGAGGAAGCGGTGAGGTGGATCTCCGTGTCCAGCCAGCCGTCACCGTCCGTGTCGGTGAAGTTCCCCTCCCAATGGTTGAGCGCGTCGTTCCCCGCGGCCTGTACCCAGAGGATCCCCGCGGATGTGGCCCGCCGGACGATGTCGGCGATGGTCCCGGTGCCATCGTAGAAGTTGGTGTTGTACCAGCCCAGGGAGTGATTGATGATCTTGATCCCCTGCTGGATACAGTAGGTAACAGCGTTATCCAGGTCAACCTCGTCCCCGATCTTGATGAGGTAGAGCTTGGCCCCGGGGGCGACATCGTGGACGATCTCCGCCACCGCGGTCCCGTGGGAATAGCCGGACTCGATCCCGGTGCCCGTGAAGTCCTTGGTGACCACATCCGCCGGGAGATCTCCCCGAGCCTGGGAGGCGGAAAGCCCCACGAACCCGAGATCGATGATCCCAATCTTCACGCCGGCTCCCGTGATCCCAGCCGCGTGGTAGATATCGGCCTTGATGGCCGCCACCCCCTGCGAGGTCACCCCCAGGGGGACCGGCTTGTACGGAAGCCGCACGATGGCCTTCCCTGCCATCTGCTTGAGGAAGGACTCCAGTTGCCCCAGGGGGACAACGACCTTCTGAAGGCCTAAAGAGGAGGTCACGGCCTCCCTGGCCCCAGCGGAAAGGGGAGAGACTGAGGCCAAGGGCTTTATCACCACCGTGACCTCGGACCGCTGCACCGAAAGCGGCACCCCCAACATCCGGGCCACCTTGGCCACCGCCTCCCGGGTGGCCGAGGCCATGTAAGCCAGGGGGGCTGCCTTCCCCGTGGCCCCTGCCTGTTTCAGGGCCGATACCAAAAGCTCCAGGGCTCCATCCACCCCGGGGAGGTTCTCCTCGGGCTTCTTTGTCAGGGTGATGGGCCCGATGGAGAGAGAAAGCTGGGGGAGCTTGAGCTTCGGGGTGACGGCCTGCGGTGCCGGCCCTCCGGGGGCCAGGACCTCGAGGAAAGCCAGGGCCGCTCGCAGATCGCCGTGGACCGGGACCGCGGCCAAAGCGTCCCCCCGCCAGGGGAGGCGTACCCCCACCGTCTTCCTCCCCACCACCACGGGGGAAAGGCCTACCCCTCGGAGCTCACCGACATAGGGGGAGAGATCCTGGAGCTTATCCACCACCGCTGTGAGCCAGCTATCCAATACCTCCACCACATCGAAGCGGGCGAGCCCGAAGGGGATGAGGAAAGAGACCTCCTGGTAGAGGTATCCCTCGGAGAAAGCCTGGAGGGAGACATCCCCTCCCCTGGACCGGAAGGAGGCCGCCACCTCCTGCCAGTGGCCGAGGTCCTCCTGCAGGACCGCTACCCGCACCCCCGCCCCGAGGGATGGGATCGTCAGCAAAAGAAGTACCAACCCCCAAATGTACTTCCGCGTGCCCATATCCCTCAGCCCCCTTCCTTGACGGCCGGATGGGGCCTATACGGCGGACGCACCACGGAAACCACGTCCTCCCGCCCCAGCTTCTCTAAGAGGGGGATGGGAAGAAGGAGCTCAACGAGATGATCGGAGCTCGAGCGGATGTAGGGCTCGTAGGTCTCCGGCAGCATCCCCCTTACCTCGGCCACCACGACGACCCTCAAGCCCACCCTCTCCAGGCCGTAATCCCGACAGAAACCGATCCAATCCGGGCTCAATAGGAGCCCGTAGAGCACGGGATCGAGCTTCAAGCCCTTGGGAGGGGCCGGGAGCTTCAGGGGGATCTCCCCAGCTGTGAGCTCCACCGACGTCTCCGGGGGAAGGAGACCGAGCTTCTGTACCAGGGCGATGAAATCCCCCAAGCCACTTGCATCGCCCAGGGCGAAGAGTTCCGCCTCATCCTTCGTCCCCCGGAGGAAATAACGGCCGGATTCCGTCCGGGCCCCCAACAGGAAGAAGCCATCGTCCAAAAGGAGGAACGTCGAGGAGGAAAGGAGCTCCCCCTCGTCCTTCGCGCCCCTGAAGACCAGAGTCCCGTCCTCCCTTTGGATGGCCAGAGGGATCCCGGCCGTCTGGGCTTTCCCCGGGAGGGACTCCAGGGCCCCGGGGGCCAAGGGGACCGCCCCGAAGAGGTATGTGGGGGCTTGGGCTGACCCCATGAGGGCCAGGACCA
>CAYTCK010000042.1:0-9245 GCA_964436445.1 uncultured Thermotogaceae bacterium
TGAGGCCGGGGATCATACCCTGTTTATAGGCGAAGTGCTTCACGGAGAGGCGAGCGATTCGGAGCCCTTGCTCTACGATCCCCGGGATTATTGGACCTGAGGTTCAGAGGGGCTTGGCATAGGGACAGATATCCCGGTAGGCGCACGGGGTACAGGAGTGGATGCTGGGCTTGGGGTCGAACACCCCGGCCCTGATGCCGGCCTCGGCCTCCCGGATGGCATCCTGGGCTCGCTTCAAGATCTTTTCGGTGGGACGGGCTCTGCCCACAACCACCTCGGGGGTGAGGAAGCGCAGCTGGATCTCCCTCGGCACCTCACCGGTGAGGCGGTGGTAGGCCAAGGAATAGATGGCGAGCTGTAGGGATTCCCTGGTACGCCGGGAGGCGTCCTTGGGCTCGGCATGGGAGGTTTTGTAATCGATGATCAGCGCACCGTCCTCCCCCTGGTCCACCCGGTCCCAGTAACCGATCACCCGCACCCGGCCTTCCCGGAAGGCAAAGAACTGCTCCACGAAGTGAGGCACGGATCCAGATTCCTCCTCGAAACGGTAGAAATTTCGCAGGGATTCTTCCCCGTGCTTAAGGAGTTCCTCCTCGTGCTTCGGCGTGAGGAAACCCTCGGACTTCCAGGAATCGCGGAAGATGCGCAGGAGCTCCTCCAGGGAAACGTGGCGCCCCTGGAGCTTCGCCAGGTTGTAGGCTTGGATCGCCCGGTGCACCGCGTTTCCCAGGATGACCGCCGGATGCTGGATGATGGGTACCCGCAGGATGTGGATGTAGCGGTACTTGAGTGGACAGGTGAGGTAATCGTCGATCTGGCGGTAGGAAAGGGTGAGGGCCGCTTCGGCAGTGACCTCGGGTTCCCGTCGAACCGGGTTCCTGCCGGTGCGGGAGATACGCAGGAGGGGAGGGAGCATCTCCCCCACCTCCCCGGCCTCGTCCCCCAACGCCTCCACCACGAACCGGGAGATCTTGGCCGGCCGCTTGCGGGGTTCCTCCCCGGGGACCCGGTAGTCCTCGGAGGAGAGGAGGAAGAGGTACTCCTTGGCCCGGGTCATGCCCACATAGAAGAGGCGCCTTTGTTCCTCGATATAGGCCACCTCCAGCGGCACGTCCTCGCGGATGAGCCCCGGGGGAAGGGAAAAAGGGGGGCGGCGGATCCGCCCCGGGAAGAAGTCTTCCACCAGCCCTGTGAGGAAGACCACGCGGAACTCCAGCCCCTTCGCTTGGTGGAAGGTGAGTACCTGGACGGCATCCGCTCCGGGTTCGGCTTCCCCCACCAGGGGGTTGTAACCGAGCCCCCGTAGCTCTTCCAGATACCGCACGAACCAAGGCACCCTGTCGTGGCGGGAAACCGTCTCGAAACGCCGTACCACCCGCTCGAAGAAATCGGCGATGTGTTCGAGTTTCCTTCCGTCACGCAGATCCGAGGAACGAGAGAGGGATTCGATGTAGCCGGTGCGCTCCGCAAGGAAGGCGTAGAGCACCTGACCCGCGGAGCGGCTGCGGGACAGCTCCCGGCACCAGAGGAGATCCTCCAGGGCCCGGGCGGCGACCCCCTGCCCCTCCGGGGAGATGAGGACCTTTCCCCGCGCGGCTTCCTCCAGGATGGTGGCCAGGGGCCTGTTCCACCGTTGGGAGAGTCCGGTAAGGACTGAGAGGTCCTCCCCGGGCATGCGGTAGATCTCGGAGCCCAGGAGGTGGTAGAGGGCCTGATCGTCGTGGGGATCGGCCACAGCACGCAGGAAGGATACCAGGACCTTTATCTCCTCCTGGTCGAAGAGGCCGGCCCCGTGGCGCCCCGCGAGGAGCCAGGGGATGCCCCGTTCCGAGAGAGCCCGCAGGTACGGGTCCGGCCGGTACCGGTTGCGGTAAAGGACCGCGAACTCCCCGTAGGGGATGTCCCCCTTTCCGTGGAGCTCCCGGACCTTCTCGGCCAGGAACTCGGCCTCGTCCAAGACGTTGGGGAAGTGGATGTGCCTGGGGCGGGGCCCGCGGGGTCTCTTCCCCGCGGCCCGGAGCTCCTTGCGTACCGGATGGGGAATCTCCCCCCGCTCGGCCAGGGCCTCCAGACGGAAGCGGTTGTGGCGGATGAGGCGGCGGGCCCGGTCCAGGATCTCCTGGGTGGAACGGTAGTTGTCCTCCAGGACGATGAGCCGTGCCTCGGGGAAGCTCCGGAGGAAGTTACGCAGGTTGTCCCAACGCACCCCCCGGAAGCCGTAGATGGCCTGGTCGTCGTCCCCCACCACGGTGATGTTCCGGTGCCCCCCCAAGAGCTCCACCAAGCGGAACTCCGCGGGGCTTGTGTCCTGGAACTCATCCGCCAGGACGAAGGGGAAGCGGCGGTGGTATTCCTGGAGGAGGCTGGGGTGTTCCTCGAAGAGCTTCACCGTCTTGAGGATGAGATCGCCGAAGTCCACAAAGCCTTCCTTTTCCAAAAGCCGCTGGTAGGTGGCGTAGATCCGTGCGAGTTCTTCCTGGATCTCTAAGGCATCCTCCGGGAGATCCCCCCTTTCCTTGGCTTCCTCCAGCCAGGCCACGTAATCGGCGGCGGTGATCCCCTCGTCCTTGGCCCTCTGGATCAGGGAGATGATGGGCTCCAGGAAACGCAAAGGGTTCCGCAAGGCCTTGGGTTTGAGCCGCCTGAGGGGGAGCCGCCAGAGGTTGTCCAGGAGGAAGATCCGCTGGTCCCATTCGTCCAGAACACGGAAATCCGGCGGGAGACCCACCAAGGGCGCGTTCTCCTGGAGGATCCGCTGGCAGACGGAATGGTACGTGGAGACCCAGGCGTCCAGGGCCGCGTATCCTACCCAATCGAAGGCTCGATCCAACATCTCCTCCGCGGCTCGCTCGGTGAAGGTGAAGACCAGAAGCTGGCTCGGCCGTTGGACCATCCCCTCGGCGATGAGGAAGGCCACCCGGCGGGTGATCACCGTGGTCTTCCCAGTCCCCACGCCGGCGAGCACGAGAAGCGGCCCCTCCCCATGGACCACCGCCTCCCGCTGTGCCGGGTTGAGGCCCTCCAGGATGTCCATCGGGGGAAGTATAGCCCCCGGACAGGGAAAGCTTATTTGCCTTTTTCAAAGAACAGAGCTCCCGGAGGGGACAGCCATGACAGCGGGGTCGGGCCCGGCAATGTTCCTTCCCGTGACGCACGAGGAGAGCGTGGTACTCCTGGTAAAGCCGAGTGTCCCGGGGAAGGCACCTCTCGAAGAGGGCCCGGAGCTCTTCGTAGGGCTCGTTCCCGCGGATAAAACCAAGACGCGAAAAGATGCGGCGGGTGTAGGCGTCCACCACGAAGACCGGCCGCTCGGCGGCGTAGAGGAGGATGGAGTCGGCCGTCTCCGGCCCGATACCCGGCAAGGAGAGGAGGATCTCCCGCAGCTTACCCGGCGGCAGGGAAAGGAAGGCTTCGGTTCCCCCGTGGCTCAGGACCGCTCTGGCCAGGGACTTAAGCCTCCTTGCCTTCTGCCGGTAAAAGCCGGCAGGGCGGACGAGTCGAGCCAGCTCCTCCTCCGGGAGCTGAAGGACGGCCTCAGGGGAAAGGACCCCGGCCTCTTTGAGATTGCCGATGGCGCGCTCCACGTTGCGCCAATTGGTGGCCTGGGTGAGGACCGCCCCCACCATCACCTCGAAAGGGGAATCCGCGGGCCACCATCCCTGGGGCCCGTAGGCCAGGAACAAACGGCGATAGATTTCCGAGAATGCCCGTTCCTCCATCGAGGGAAGATGATCGCCCGAGGGGCCTTTTCTCGCCATAAGGTTTGGGTTAACTTGGGGCCGCCATGCGGATCGGCTACGTGCAGATCGCCCCCAGGTTCGGGGAGGTGGAACGGAACCTGGCTCGGGCCATGGAGCTCATGGGGAGCGAGCGCGCTGATCTCTGGGTGCTTCCGGAACTCTTCGCCACCGGCTATTCCTTTTCCTCACGGGGTGAACTCGCGGAACTGGCCGAGCCCGTTCCCGAGGGGAAGATATCCACAACGCTCCTGGATTGGGCCGAAAGGCACCATGCTTACATCGTGGCCGGCCTGGCGGAGTCCGCCGGTGGGAGGATTTACAACGCAGCGATGCTTCTGGGACCGGAGGGACTCCTTTTGCGCTACCGCAAACTCCACCTTTTCGGGATGGAGAAGGAATGGTTCGATCCTGGGGACCTCCCCCTGAAGGTGGGGGAGGCCGCCGGGGCCAGGATCGGGATCATGGTCTGTTTCGACCATTTCTTCCCCGAGGTGGCCCGGACCCTGACCTTGAAGGGGGCGCAGATCATCTGCCATCCGGCGAACCTCATCCTGCCGGGACTGGGGCAGCTCTCCATGCGGGTTCGGGCCATGGAGAACCGGGTGTTCACCGTGACCGCGAACAGGATCGGCCAGGAGAGGAGAGCCCACGGGGTCCTGCGGTTCACCGGTGAATCACAGATCGTGGCCCCGGACGCCACGGTCCTGGTGAAGGCGAGCCCGGACCGGGAGGAGGTGGGTGTGACGGAGGTGGATCCCGAAAAGGCTGACGACAAAAGGATCACCCGTCATAACCATCTCCTCGCCGATCGCCGCCCCGATTTCTATGAGCTGTGAGTTCTGGTGACGGAAAGGAGGACGGATGGAACTCCTGAAGAAGCTCTCGGAGGCAAGTGGAATCCCCGGCCACGAAGGGGGGATCCGGGACATCATCCGGGAGGAGCTGAGCGATGTGGTGGACGAGTTGAAGGTCGATCTCCTGGGGAACCTCATAGCCCACAAAAAGGGGGAGGGCCCCAGGGTCGCCATCGCTGCCCACATGGACGAGATCGGTTTTTTGGTCTCCTACGTCGACGAGAAGACGGGGTTCCTGCGGGTAGAGCCTCTGGGGGGATTCGATCCCCGGACCCTGATCGCCCAACGGGTACGGGTACACACGAAATCAGGCGTCCTCATCGGGGCCATCGGGGTGAAGCCGGTCCACATCCTCCCGGAGGAGGAGCGCAAGAAGGTCCCCCAGGTCAAGGACCTTTTCGTTGATGTGGGTCTTGGGGAAAAGGCGAAGGAGATCGTCTCGGTGGGCGACATGGTGACCTTACACCAAGAGTTCGTGGAGATGGGGGATTTCGTGTCGGGGAAGTCCCTGGACGATCGCCTGGGGATCTACGTGGGGATCGAGGCCCTGAAGAGGGTGCGGGAGCATCGGGCCGATATCTACTTCGTGGGCACGGTGCAAGAGGAAGTGGGCCTCCGGGGAGCGCGGACCAGCGCCTTCGCCGTCGCCCCCGAGATCGGGGTGGCTTTGGATGTAACGATTGCCTGCGACATCCCCGACGCCAAGCCCCAGGAGCGGGTGACCCAGGCCGGGAAGGGTGTAGCGATCAAACTCAAGGACTCGGCCTCCATCTCCCATCCCAAATTGGTGAGGTTCCTGGTGGAGCTCGCCGAGGAGAGGGGGATCCCCTACCAGCTGGAGATCCTCCCCAGGGGAGGTACCGATGCTGGCGCGATGCAGCTCGCTCGAGAGGGGGCGGCGGTGGTCACCCTCTCCGTCCCCACCCGCTACGTGCACACCGCGGTGGAAGCCGCCCACAAGAAGGACATCCAGGCGGCCATAGATCTCCTGGCGGCCTTCCTCGAGCGCTGTCACGAGGTCGAACTCGAGCTGTGAGAGGAATGCCTTCGCTGCCCCCGCCCGAGATGTGAAAAAAGTTGACGCGTTCACCTCGTCCGCTGTAGTTTATGTGTGATGGCGAGGCGGCTCTCGGTGGTGGATGTGGATCGATGCGTGGACTGCCTGCTCTGCGCGTTCGCCTGCGCACGGCGGTTCGGGGAGGGGGGCTTGGCGCGGTCGGCGATCGCGGTACGGTCCGTTGGAGGGATGGAGCGGGGATTCGTGGTGGTGGTCTGCCGCGCCTGTGAGGACCCCTCGTGCCTCGCTGCCTGTCCGGTAGGCGCCATCGAGAAGGCTGAGGTGGGGGTGCGGGTGGATCTGGAGCGGTGCATCGGTTGCGGCATGTGCGTCGAAGCCTGCCCCATCGGCGCCGTGTTCTGGGACGAGGAGCGAGGGAAGCCCGTGATCTGCCAGCACTGTGGCCTCTGCGCTAGCTTCTGTCCCCACGGGGTGCTCGCGTTCGAGGAGGTCGCCCGTGGATAGGTACCTCTCCCGCGTCCTCTTCGTCGACCTCTCCGCCCACCGCTATTGGGTCGAGGAACGCCCTGAGCTCTTCCGGGAGCGGCTCGGCGGTACCGGCATCGCCATCGAGCTCCTCCACGAACTCTGCCCCAAGGGGGTCGATCCCTTGGCTCCGGAGAACCCGGTGATCCTCGCGGTGGGGCCGCTTTCGGCCCTGTTCCCGTTGGCCTCGAAGACGGTGGCCCTGTTCAAGTCCCCCCACACCGGAAACCTGGGGGAGTCCCACTGTGGCGGCCGCTCGGCGGTGGCGTTGCGCCTGGCGGGCTACGGAGCGGTGGTGATCACGGGAAAGAGTGAGATCCCCGTCTACATCGTGATCGACGGTGAGAGGGTTCACTTCCGGGATGCCCGGGCCCTGTGGGGCCTCTCCTCTTCCTTCACCGTGGGGCGGATCATTCGCGAGCGGGAAGGGGGATCCGGCACCCGCTCCATCCTCAGGATCGGGATCGCCGGGGAGAACCTGGTCACCTACGCTAACGTGGTCGCCGAGAGCTACCGCCATTTCGGCCGCCTGGGCCTGGGGGCCGTGCTCGGGGCCAAGAAGCTCAAGGCAGTAGTCATCATTGGGAAGGGCCGGATCCCCGTGGCCGATCCTCCGGGATACAGCCGCCTGTACCGGGAGCTCCACGGGCGGGCGGTGCGTTCGGATCTCTTCCGGAAGTACCACGATCTGGGAACCCCCCAGAACGTACGGCCCTTGAACGCCATCGGGGCCCTTCCAGTGCGGAATCTCAAAAGTAACCGCTACCCCGGGGAACCCCCGTTCACCGGGGAGGCAATGGCCGAGCAGTACCTGGGGCGGCGGTTGGCGTGCGCCGGGTGCCCGGTGGCCTGTATCCACCTCGCCGCCCTCAGGGAGCCCTACCCCGACGAGCCTTACTTCTACAAGACCACGTTCGTCTCCTACGACTACGAGCCCATCTACGCCCTGGGGACGATGCTCGGCGGGGGAGACCCAGAGGGGTTCCTGCGGCTTATGGAAGCCGTCGAACACCTGGGGTTAGACGCCATGAGCTGCGGAGTGGTTCTCGCCTGGGCCACCGAGGCGTTCGAGCGCGGTTTTATCACCGAAAAGGACACCGGGGGGCTCCTTCCCCGCTGGGGGGATTACGGTGTCTACATCGAGATGGTGCGGCGGATCGCCCAGCGCCGGGGCGAACTCTATGACCACCTCGCCCGCGGAGTGATGGCCGCCGCTGCCCGCTACGGGGGCGAGGATTTCGCCCTCGCGTTCGGGGGGAACGAGATGGCCGGCTATCACACCGGCCCCGGGGCCTACCTCACCTATCTTCTTGGGGCGCGCCACTCCCACCTCGATTCCGCGGGTTACGCCGTGGACCAGGCCGATCTGCGGGAGGGGCGGTTGAGGTCCCCGGAGGAGCTCGCCCGGGCGCTCTTTTCCGAGGAGGCCCGCCGCCAGATCCTCTCATCGCTTGTCGTCTGCTTCTTCGCTCGAGGCCTCTACGACCTCAAGACGGTCTCCCGCTGTCTAGCCGTCTTGGGAGAAGACTGGGACGAGGGAGCGCTCCAATCGCTGGGCGAGGGTATCCTGCGGCGGAAATACGCGTTCAAGCTGCAGGAAGGGTTCGACCCGGGAAGGCTCCACCTCCCCACCCGCATCATCGAGACCCCAACCCCCTTTGGGACGATCGACCGGGAATACCTCCAAGAGGCGGCTTCCGCCCTGGCGGCGTTGCTCACGGGGTCACAGTAGCCGCACCCCGCGGGCGTATACCCCTTCTATCGCGAGGCCATCGCCGAGGATGAGGAGATCGGCGTCGTACCCCACAGCCACCTTCCCTTTTCCCGCGATCCCGAGGACCTGGGCCGGGTTTTTCCCCACCAGGGGAAGGAGGTGCTCCAGGGGATAGCCCCCCTTCCGGTGGAGGAAACGTACCGCTTCCCACAGGGTCTCGACGCCGAAATGATCGTAGGCGACTAAGTTCCCCTCCCGGTCGAACCGGGGACGGCTCCCACCGCCGTCGGAGCTCATGGTGATCTTCTCCCAATCGATCTTCGCCCTCTCCAGCTCGGAGAAAGAGCGCTCCAGCCAGGGGAGGCTCTCGGCCGAAGGGGCGGTGAGGTCGAACGAGCCCCCGCGCCGGCCCCACTCCACCGCCTGGGCGAGGATGTCTCCGGATCGGCCCACGTGGGTGGGGTGGAACTGGGAGATGGGGATGTCCCCGTCGTCCACGGCTCGGAAGAGGGGCTCGAGGCCTCGCCTCCCGCCCCCCACGTGCACGTGTACAATGCCCCGCTTGCCGGCGAGCATCCCCCCGAGCCGGGCCTCGGCCGCGAGCCCCAGGAGCTCCCGCGGGCCGGGCTGGGAAGAGCGGTGGTCGGAGACCGCGACCTTAACCCCCAATACCTCGGGGATGAGGACGAGATCGCGGGCCACCGACCCCGTGAGGGTCACGGAGGGCAGCGAGTAGGAGCCGGTGTAGATGTATGCGGTTAGGCCACGCTCCCCGAGGCCTCGGGCCGCCGCCAGGAGGTCCACAAGGGACCTTGTGATCCCGTCGGTCCCCAGCAACCCCATGACCGTGGTCACGCCGCCCCGGACGAGGCCCTCGGCCGAAAGCGGGGGCACCCGGGACGCGGGCCCCGCCTCCCCACCCCCGCCGATCAGGTGGACGTGGAGATCGACCAACCCCGGGACCACCGTCCGCCCCTCGAGGTCCACCTCTTCCACCGGGAACGCCCGCGGCCGCGGAAGCTTTTCCCTTACGGCAGCGATCCGTCCGAAGACGGCGAGGATGTCCACCGTCCCTTTGGGCTCCGGGGCATAGAGCTCGGCGTTCCGCAGGAGGAGTGCCGGCACCCGATACCTCTTCGTGGCTCCGAACGTGTCCATGGCGGGAGCCATTTTACGCCCCGACCCCGCGTTGCCACCGGGAGTGGAGTCGGCTAAGGCCCTGAGGGGATGGCGCCCGAGGCTGATCGGGTCGGGCGGGAACGATCTCGTTGTGAAAGGGAGCTGGGAGATGGGGACACGGGTGATCTACCCCCCGCTCACGGGGAACACAGCGGTGGCAGCTCGGACTATCGCCGAGGTCCTGGAGGTTGAACCCTTGAACGTGCGTGGTGCCA
>CAYTCK010000043.1:0-9099 GCA_964436445.1 uncultured Thermotogaceae bacterium
AAGCTCAGCCCTTCGGCTTGCGGCCGTGGAAGGGGGTGGATAAAGTTATCCCCGTATGGGACACAAAAAATACCTTGTCTTGCTCTTCCTCCTGGCCTGGGTTCCGGCCTGGTCCCAGGTGCGCCTGGAGCATGCCAGCTCACCCCAGGGACACGAGGCGCTCGTAGTGGAAAACCGTCTGGCACGCTACACCTTCTGGTCCGATGGCGGGGTCTTAGCGAGCGTCTATCTTTATTTCGCCCCTTACGGCACCAAGGCCACGGAGGTCGTACCGGGTTGGGACAAAAAGGAACTCCTCCCCGGGGTGAGCCTCCCTCTGGAGATCGAGCTCCTCGGAGAAGGGGAGGGGGTGTCCCCAGATCTCTACGGGATAAAGGCGGAGAGGAAAGGGGCGGGGGAGGTAGAGGTACGTCTCTCCTGGCAGGGGAAAGGCCTCACCGTGGAAAAGCGCTTCTTTATCGCGGGGAAAGCTGTCTACCTCGTTCCAGTGGAGGTACGTCTCTCCGGAGAAGCAAAAGGTTTGAGAATCATCCTGGGACATATCCCCACGGGAAGCAAAGCCCCGCGTATCGTCTCCCTGTGTGACGGCAAGCCGGTGGACGGGTTCCCGTCCGAGGAGGCACGCGGTCGGATCGAGGGGATAGGCCTGGTGGATGCGGGAACTGTCTACTTCTGGAAGTTCCCCCAGGGTTTGCCAAGGGGGACGCGGCTTTTCCACGGAGTGAACCGGGCCGGACAGCCGGTGTTCGGGCTGCTCGTGCCCGAGCTCTCCGGGGAACTCATCCTCGAGACCGCGTTTTACGGAGGGCGGAACCGTTATGTGCTTCTGGAAAAGGCAGGGCTTTCGTCCCTGATCAAGCTCAACGTGTTCGGCCGCTTCATGGTCGGGGTGATCCACTTCCTCCAGTTCCTCTACCGGGCAACAGGCAACTACGGCTGGGCGATCATCATCTTCACCATCGTGGCCCAGATCCTCCTCTTCCCCCTCACCCGAAAACAGATCCACTCCATGGCGAAACTCCAGCGGCTTCAGCCCAAGATCCAGAAGCTCCAGGAGATGTACAAAGACGACCGGGAGACACTACAGAAACAGTTGATCGAGCTCTATCGCACCGAGAAGGTGAACCCCTTGGGGGGGTGTCTGCCCTTTTTGCTCCAGTTCCCGTTTCTCATCCTCCTGTGGAGAGCCATCTTCAATTCGGCCGAGCTTTTCCACCTCGCGCCTAGCTTCCTCTGGATCCCGGACCTTTCCCTCCCCGACCCCTATTACATCATCATCGCTCTCACCGTGGGGGTGCAGCTTTTGGGGCAGTGGCTCAGCATGCGGCGGATTCCAGAGCAGAAGGGTCAAGGTATAGGATGGGTGATGCCTATCCTCTTCGGCTTCCTCTTCCGAAGCTTCCCTGCTGGCCTCTGGCTCTATTATTTCATCTATTCCATCATCCAAAGCACACTTCAGGCCATCGTGTACTGGGAGCTCTCCCACAAAGGCCCAGCCAAGGCAGGTTGAAGCCATGCCTCAGCTTAAGCCCTGGCAGGTAGCTGTGGATTTTCTGGAGGGACTTTTGCGGGCTCTGGGGGAAGAGGGCCGGGTGGAGGTGCGGGAGGAGAAGGGCAGGATCTATATCAACATCCGGGGACGCTTCTCCCTGATCCCCGGTGAGGACAAGACCTTCCGGGAAGCCCTGGCTAGGTTGGTACGGCTGCGCCTAGGGAGGGCCGGGGCGAGGGTGAGCTTGGTTTTGGATGTGAATGGGGCCCTCCGTGCCAGGGAGGAGGCGCTCGCAACCCGGGCTCGAGAGCTCGCCCGTCGGGCGGTGCGGGAGAAAAGGCGGATCGAGCTCGAGCCCATGCCCCCCGGAGAACGCCGCATCGTCCACCTGGCCCTGGCTGACTTCCCCGGGGTGCGCACTTACTCGGTGGGGGAGGGGGAGAAAAGGCACGTGGTCATCGAGCCCACGGGATGAAAAACTGTCTGGACCTTCAGGTCCTTGAGCTCTTCGGTATCCCCTTTACTCCCCTCCCTCTCGGTGAATTCGCCCGGACCATCGTGGCGGAGCTCTCCCGGGGACGACGGGGGCTCGTCGTCTTCACCCCGGACGCCCGGGCCCTCTCCCTGGCCATCCTGCGCCGGGACATCCGGGAGCTCTACCGACGGGCGGACTTCGTCGCCTGCGATGGTTTCGGTGGGACTATGGCGGCCCGGGCTCTGGGGAAGGAGTTGCCCCGGGTCCCCGGGGTGGATCTCGCCTGGGAGCTCTGCCGATTGGGGGAAAAGGAAGCTTTAGGGTTCTTCTTCCTCGGGGCGAGGCCCGAGGTCATCGCTGCCGCGGTCCGTAGGGTGAGGGAAAGCTTTCCCAGGCTCATCGTCCGGGGATTCCACCACGGCTACTTCCCCGGGGAGGGACCGGTGGATACGATCCGGAAGGCGAGACCGGACGTGCTCCTTGTGGGCCTCGGTTTCCCGAGACAGGAACGCTGGATCCTCTCTCACAGGGATCTCTTCGGAGTCGCAGTTGGGGTGGGAAGTGCTTTCGACATCTGGTCTGGACGCTTTCCCAGGGCACCCCGTTGGATACAGGAGGCGGGGCTGGAATGGCTCTACCGAGCCCTCCAAGATCCCCGTAGGATCAAACGTCTCTGGGCGGTCCCTTTCCTGTTGGGATGTATCGGCCTGGAGTGGCTCAAGACACAAGCCCTGGGACGGAGGGGCCCACGGTGGCGATCAGCGGGCCCTGGCCCTCACCCGCTCGGCCGCCCTCGTCCACCAATAGAAGATGGGGTTCGCCACGTAGATGGTGGAATAAGTGCCCACGATCACACCGACCATCATCACCAGGGCGAATCCTCGGAGCACCGGCCCCCCGAAAGCCAGCAGGATCACCACAGGGATCAGGGTGGTAAGGGAGGTGTTGATGGTCCGGGAGAGGGATTGGTTGATGGAACGGTTGATGATGTTGAACATGGGCTCCTTCCGTAAAAGTTTTTGGTTTTCCCGTACCCGATCGAAGATGACGATGGTATCGTTGAGGGAATAACCCACGATGGTGAGGAGGGCGGCGATCACCGGCAGGCTCATCTCCACATGGAAGACCACACACACACCCAGAGCGATGAGCACATCGTGGATCAAGGCCGCCACTGCCCCCACGGCATAACTCAAGCGGAATCTCCAGGAGATGTAGACCAACATCCCCAAGATGGCCACCAGGATCGCTTGCCAGGTTCGCCGGATGAGCTCCTGGGAAACCTGGCTCCCGACGGAGGTGATGGAGATCTCTCCCACCACCGGGAACTCCTTCTTCAAGCCCTGGACGATCTCATCGAGGATCTCTTTCTCCCGCTTGTTGTCCACGTTCAGCGGCAGGGTAATCACATAGGAAGGCTTGCCCTCGATGGTCGTGTGTTGCAGGACCGCGGTGGCAGCGAGGTCCTTCCCCGGGATGGAGAACTTGCCCAGAAAAGACCGGAGCTTGTCCGCCGGCACCTCCTGGGAGAAGCTCACCGTGAACTGAGAGCCACCGGTGAACTCCACGCCAGCCCGGAAGCCCACTGTGGCCACAAGGACGATGCTGGTGAGGACCAATACCGCGGAGAGGGTGACAAAGATCTTCGACTTCCCGAGGAAATCTATGTTCCAACGCATCCCTTCAC
The DNA here is from genome assembly GCA_964436445.1 of uncultured Thermotogaceae bacterium. Taxonomy (GTDB): domain Bacteria; phylum Bipolaricaulota; class Bipolaricaulia; order Bipolaricaulales; family Bipolaricaulaceae; genus CAYTCK01. The sequence continues at coordinate 3,655 of CAYTCK010000043.1, forward strand.
CCCACGGATGCGATCCGCTTCCAGAGCCGGGCCTTGAGGCGGTCCGCCTTATTGGGGTGGATCGCCCCGTGGGAGGCGGCCTTGTCCACAGCCTTCTGGAAATTGGGGAACAGCTTCTGCGCTTCCTCCCGGTTCCCGGCCTCCAGGAGCTTCAGGATCTGCTTCCTCCAATAGCGGATGGCGCTCTTACGCAGGTCGTTTCGGCGCCTCCGCCGCAGGCTCTTGCGGAGCTGACGGGCAGCTGAACGTGTGTTCGGTATTTTCGATCACCCTCCTTGTCCCGGGGAATTCGGGCCCGATTTTAGCTTTCGCCCTCGGAGGGCGCAAGGCTTGCCCTTTTGGAAACGGTTGCTTGTGAGGCCATCCGCCCGCCCTTACCATTGGGCCGTTGAAACCCGCAAGGAGGTGGACCGTGGAAAAGGTGAAAATCTCCCCGGGGAAGTTGCGGGGATTGCGGAGGTTGGCGGACGAGGAAGGGCGTTTCCGCATGATGGCCATCGATCAGCGGGGATCCCTGAAGCGGATGATCAAGAAAGCCACAGGCAGGGAGGCCACCTATGAGGACCTAGCACAGGTGAAAAAGCTCATCGTGAAGGTCCTCTCTCCCTACTCCAGCGCCACTCTGATCGATCCAACTTACGGGTTCCCCAATGCTGCCAAATACATCCCCCCGGAGGTGGGGTTGCTTTTGGCCGCTGAGGAGACCGGGTATCTCCCAGCTGGGACCGGGGAGAAGGAGCGGAAATCCCGGCTCCTGGAAGGCTGGGGGGTAGAAAAGATAAAGCGGGCCGGGGCGGACGGGGTGAAGCTTCTCCTCTACTACCGGGACGACGCTTCCCCAGAAGTGGTGGAACACCAGCGACGGATCGCCCGGCAAGTGGGAGAGGAGTGCCGCGCGTACGACCTCCCTTATGTCCTGGAGCTGGTCAGCTATCCCTTCAAAGAGGACGAGGCCAAGGCTGAGGATTACGAGAAGAACCCCGAGGCCGCGAAAAACTTCGCCCGCAGGAAGCCTGAGATCGTCTTTTCCTACGTAAAGGAATTCGCGAAACCGGAGTACCACGTGGACATCCTCAAGGTGGAGTTCCCTGCGGACCTCAAGTTCTGCAAGGAGTACGCCGATGGGACCTTCGACGGGATAAAGCGTGATCCGGTCTATGATCTCTCGGAGGTGGAGGACTTCGTCCGGGAGGTCACCCGCCTGGCCAAGGTCCCCTGGGTCATCCTCTCAGCGGGTGTAGGAATCGAGGAGTTCCTGGAGGAAGTGGAGATCGCCTCCCGGGGTGGGGCCTCAGGGTTCCTCTGCGGCCGGGCGCTGTGGAAATACTGTGTGGACTTCTACCCCGACGTCGAAGCCGTGGAGGAATGGCTCATGACGAGCGGTGTGGAGAACTTCCAGCGTTTGTACGCCGCCTCGGCTCAAGCGAAGCCCTTCTTCGAAACCGAGGCTTTCGGGAGCTTCTCCAACCTGGAGCTCACGGATAAGGGGCCGGATTGGTACAAGCTCTACCCCGGCTTCGGGAGCGCCTGAGGAGGGAGGTATGCGGATCGGAGTCCTCACTGGCGGCGGCGATTCCCCGGGCATCAACGCCGCCCTGCGGGCCATCGTGCGCAAGGCGGCAGCAGAGGGAGTCGAGGTCATCGGCTTCCGGGATGGCTGGCGGGGGCTTGTGGATGATCTCACCACTCCCTTGGGCCTGAAGGAAGTCTCGGGCATCCTCCCCACCGGCGGGACCATCCTGGGAACCTCCCGCACGAATCCCTTCAAGAAGGAAAAGCGCGACGGGAAGACGGTTTGGGAAAGGACCGATAAAGTAGACAAGGTCCTAGCGACCTACGAACGCCATGGCCTCGATTGCCTGATCGCCATCGGGGGAGACGATACCTTGGGGGTGGCGGCCCACCTCGTCCCCCAGGGCATAAAGGCCATTGGGATTCCCCAGACCATCGATAACGATCTCTGGGGCACTGACTACTCCATCGGCTTCCCCACGGCCCTTTCCATCGTGATGGAGGCCCTGGATCGGCTTCACACCACCTCCCACGCCCACCACCGGGCCATGATCGTGGAGGTGATGGGCCGGGACGCCGGTTGGATCGCCGTTCAGGGTGGTATGGCCGGCGGGGCTGATGTGATCCTGATACCGGAGCGCCCCTTCTCGGTGGAGGATGTCGTCGCCCGGATAAGGAAAAGGCTCGATATGGACAAACGCTTCTCCATCATCGTGGTGGCCGAGGGAGCGATACCGGCGGAGCTGGGCTATCCAGTGATCCGGGCTGAGGAAAGGGAGGATAACATCCTGCGCCTGGAGCTCGGTCACCCGCCGGAAATGGCAAAGGAGAAGGATGCCTTCGGTCATCCCCAATACGGGGGGAGTATCGGCTATTGGCTGGCTAACAGGCTTCAGGATTACAAGAAGGAGCTGGAAGGCTTGACCCCCAGGGTTACGGTGCTTGCATACCTGCAGCGGGGTGGGGTCGCCACGGCCTTCGACAGGCTCCTGGCCACGAGGCTTGGGGTTCGGGCGGTGGAGCTTGCCCTGGAGGGTGCTTCAGGGGTGATGGTGGGGATGCAGGGTGAGAAGGTCGTCCCTGTCCCCCTGGAGGAGGTGGCCGCCAATTCCCCCCGGCTGGTGCCGGACGAGCTCATCGAGCTGGCCGAGATCTTCTATTGAGGATACGGCTGGGGTGAGGGGATGATGTGGGTTCGCAGGCTTTTCCTGATCGTGATCCTTTGCTCCGGCCTGGGGCTAGCGGCCGGGAACGAAGCCGGGCTCTGGGCCCCTCTCCAAGAGGTCTATCGTCTCATCCACCAGTACTATTACCGTGCCGCGGATCTCAGCGACCAAGAGCTCGTCTACGGGGCCTTGAAGGGAATGGTTCGGGCATTGGGAGATCCCTATTCGACCTTTTTCACGCCGGAGGAGTACGAGAAGTGGAACCAGGAGGTCTCTGGGGAGTACTACGGGGTGGGGATGGAGATCACCATCAAGGACGGCAGGGTCACCGTGGTCACTCCCTTCCCCGGTACACCGGCCTACAAAGCCGGGATCAAACCCGGTGATTGGATCAAGGAGGTGGATGGGGTCCCCACCGAAGGCATGAGCCTGGAGGAGGTCTCCTCCCGGATCCGGGGCCCTGAGGGTACCCAGGTGACCCTCACCGTTCAGCACCCGGACGGCACCGTGGAGAAGGTCACCCTCACCCGAGCCAAGATCCACCTCCAGCCGGTGATGAGCGAGTACTGGGCCGATAAGAAAGTGGCCTATATCCGCATCATCCTCTTCACCCCCGATGCCCCAGCGGCCGTGGGCCGGGCCCTCTACCACCTGCCCTTGGAGGAGTTGCGGGGCGTGGTCCTGGACCTGCGGAACAATCCCGGTGGGTATCTCTCGGCGGCGGTGGACGTGGCCAGCTTCTTCATCGACAGCGGTCCCGTCCTTTATTCCCGCGGTCCCTCCTACGGCCAGGAGGTCTATTACTCACACGGAAACGCCTTCCCCAACGTCCCGGTGGCCGTTCTGGTGAACCGGGGGACCGCCTCGGCGGCGGAGATCGTGGCCGGGGCCATTCGGGATCATGGGGTCGGCGTGTTGGTGGGAAGGAAAACATTCGGGAAGGGGGTCATCCAGCGGATCGTCAGGGTGTTCCCCGACGGATCCGCTCTGAAACTGACCACCGGCGAGTACCTCACCCCCGCGAAGCACGCCGTCCAAGGGGTGGGCCTGGAACCGGATATACCGGTGGAAGATGAGGACGAAGATGTAGACGCTGCAGTACAGTGGATCCTCTCCCAATCGAAATCCCTGGTGAGGAACCCTTAATAAAGTTCTGCGGAGGGCGGGAGTTGAACCCGCACGCCCTTACGGGCACTGGCTCCTAAGGCCAGCGCGTCTGCCAATTCCGCCACCTCCGCAAGGTGCAAAATTTTAGCCCCTATGGGGATAGAAGGAAAGGGGGCGGGATAACCCGCCCCCTTTTTTCCTCGTCCGGTACATCAGCCGATGATGTCCTGGTAGAGGGCCACCACCCTGACGTCCTGGCTTAGCTGGATTGTGAGAGTGTTGATGCCTCGGCGGGTGTCCTTCGTGCCGGTGTATTTGACTGGGTTCTCTGCGTCACCGTACCAGACCATCCAGCCCTGGAAGGCCCTCCCGTAAGCCCCTCCCTCGATCCGCAGGGGCGCTTGCAGGGAGACCTTGGAGCCTATGACCCTCTGTACCACGAAGGGTGTGGTGCGGGGGCGCTCCTCCCCCACGATGAGGACCGGGACCTTGAGCTCCTCGGGCCTCTGGGTTGAGGGAAGGGCAGTGGTGGTCCCTCGGTAGGCGTAGGTGTAACGCCAAGCGTGGACCTCCAGGTTCACCGTGCGCAGGGTTACCGTGGGCAGGCAAGCGGTGGTCTTTACGGTGATCTCCATGGTAGCGGTGCGCCCTTGGGCATCCCGGACCTGGGCCCGGATGCTGATATCGCCCCCGTTGGGATAATTGATGTCTATGGTGCCCTGGTTGCCGCTGAAGTAGCGGCTGATCTGTGTTGTATTCCCGTTGGGATATGTAACGTAGAAGGGCCCCACCTGATAGGGCGAGCGCCCCCCGGAGACCGTCCATTGCAGGAGAACCCGGTGGCTCACGTTCCCCTCACAGACCGGGGTCGTCCGCCAGTAAGTGAACTGGGCTCGAAGGACTTGGGGTTGCGGTTGGGGTACCTCGCCAGCACGGATGTAAACGGTGAGGGTGGCCACGTTGCACTCACGCTCATCGTAAAGCTGGAAGACCACTTGCCAGCTACCGCCCTGCCTGGGGACCTGTCCCTGAAGGATGCCCACGCCCTGGCGGAGGGAGAGATCGAAACGGAGGCCCTGGGGCAGGGTATCTTGCTGCCTCTCCGCTGATACTGCCCCGAGGGAAGCGATGGCCGAAGCGACATCCGCTGGGAAGGGCTTCACCTTTTGCACCACGGCCCCGGGCGTCACCGAACCGTAGTCCCAGGACAGGGCTTGGGGCTGAGGTGGGCAACCCTGGGCGGGCGTTGGTACGTACTCCTCACAAGTAGGCCGGAGACAGTCCGGGTTGATGAAGGAGTTGGTGGAGGTCTCGATCCTGGGGATCACCTCCACTGAGGTCTCGGCGGTCGCTGCCGCACGGGAAGCAGCCTGGGCCATGGACTGTGCTTGGGCCAGGGCCTCGGCGATCGCTTGAGCCATGGCCTGGGCCTGGGTTCGGACCTCAGCACATACCTGGACCTGGGCTTGAGCCTCGGCGGCGGCCTGGGCACAAGCCTCAGCAGCGGCCAATGCCGTGGCTTGGGCTTCGGCCAAGGCCTGGGCGGATGTGAACGCCTGGGCCTGAGCACGGGCCTGGGCCTGGGCGGCGGCGTAAGCAGCGGCCCGGGCATCAGCGAAGGTCTCGGCCATGACGCTCACCGCTGCCATGGCCTGGGCCC
>CAYTCK010000044.1:0-9006 GCA_964436445.1 uncultured Thermotogaceae bacterium
GGGCGAGCCTGCGAGAGCTTCACGATGCGATCCTCTCCTGTGGGTCGCTTCCGCCGCGTCTCATGCGCCGGTGCCTTGGCTTTTCCCCAGCGTAAGGACCGGGTCGATGAGTTCCCCCACAGTGGCCCAACGGGAGCGGCAGATGGGGGGTAGCTTCCCCTCTCTTACCCACCAACGGCGGACGAAATCCCGGGTGGCCTTTTCGCCGGGATATCCCCAGCCGAAATAACCGTAGCGTTTGCGTAGTACCAGGACATAGCCATCCCGGATGACTTTGGCGGCGAGAGAAGCCGCACCCACAATGGGGTAATCCCTATCCGCCTTGGGACGGATGACGAGCTCCACCCCCGTATCCCCTGCCCTTCGCCGCAGCTCCTCGGCGAAGGAGGGGATGGCTCGGGGGTTGACGGGGGAATCGATGATGGCCCGGTAAGGCTTGAGCTCCGCGATCAGTGCCGCCATCGCCCTCAACTCGAGCTCCGTGAGGCTGTTGTCATCGACCTCGGCGGCGGTGAAAACCCATACCTTCACCGACAGGACCTCCTGAGCGATCCGATGGAGGATCTCCTTCCGCTTCTCTCGGGGTACAACCTTCGAATCACACGCTCCCAAAACCTCGAGGTCCACACCTTCCGGGGCCAACACCCCAGCGACCACCAGTGGTCCCAACAGGGCTCCCCGGCCAGCCTCGTCGATTCCCAGTACACCCCTCAAGGCCACCATCCCCACGGGGGGCGGTAATAGCGGCGCATGCGCCACCAACTCACCAGTCCCGGAGTCACCCAGCGTCGCTTGAAAAGGAGCACAAGCAGGGCCCCGCTGACGAAGCCACCGAGGTGGGCGAACCAGGCCACGCCCCCGAGGTTGAGGTGGCTGAAGCTGGAAACAGCGGAGAAAAACTGCAACAGAAACCAAAATCCCAGGAACAAGATGGCCGGGATCTCCATGAAATAATAGAAGAAGAAAAAGGGCACCAAAGTCAGGATCCGTGCCCAAGGGAAGAGGACAAGATAAGCCCCCATCACCCCGGCGATGGCCCCGGAGGCACCTATCTGAGGGATCGCGGAATGTAACGACACAAGCATCTGGGAGAAGGCGGCCGCAACCCCACAGAGCAGGTAGAAAACCAGATACCGCAGGCGCCCCATGGCCCACTCCACGTTGTCCCCGAAAAGCCACAGGAACCACATATTGCCGATCAGGTGCAGCCAACCTCCGTGTAGAAACATGGAAGTGAAGAGAGTAAGCCAAATAGGTATGGGGATCTTCGGCGGCAGGTCCTTTCCGGACCAGAACTCCACCGGGATGAGGCTGTACTGGAGGATGAAGTAATCCCTCTCGGTAACGGGGTACAGTGTGCCCCGGCCGTAAAGCTGGTAGAGGAGACGATTGAAGGCCGGCGGCGTCACCCCCAGTTCTTGGATCCAGGGACGGCCGTCCACATAACGGATACTGTTAGGAGAAAAACTGAGTTCAACGAAGAAGGCCAAAACATTGAGGGCGATCAGGAGCAACGTGACGTAAGGGGTCCCGCCTCGCGGCTGCGAATCCCTCAGGGGAATCAAACTCGCTCACCCAAGAAGAATTCTACCCGTATTTCATCGAAGCCCAAAAACCGATCCCCTCAGCATCAGAACTTGAAGGTCCAACCGATCTTCAAGGAGGGGCTCGAGTCACTGTAGAGGCGCACCGTGAAATGGCTAGTGATGTCGAACTCCATCTCCGCCCCAAGCCGGGTGAGGCCGAACAGGCTCCCAGAATGTTGGAAGTAAGCCGAGACGGCAAACTGGTAACCTCCACCGCAACAACTGCTGCCGCAGATCGAGGCCTTCACGTACTCGAACTCGTCCCCCTGGAAGATGTCCTCGTCCAAGAGCTCCTCCAAGGCCGCGACGTCCAAGGCCGTGATGGATTCGATGTAGGAACATTCGCTGAAACCGCAGTGGATTCTGAAACCGTAGAAGGTTATTCCCAGGAGTTGGTTTCCCTCCATGATGATCGGCTCGGCGTAGATGGTGACACAGGGTGTGCCGAAGCTGGAGGAGAAATCGAGGCTCACCGTCTTGGCGTCAGCGGTGAACTTGATATCGAGGTTCAGGCCGATGCCACAGCAGAGTCCAAGGAGGTTCCTCAACTTGAACTCTAAGTATTCGAAGCCATGGCACTTGTTGAAAAGAAGGTCCGCGTCCACGTGGATGTCACAGCAGGGGACGAAGTCCACCAAGCTAAGGACCGCATCTTGGAATTGGATTCCCGTGCAGACGTCATCGAAATGTACCACGGCCCGGAAGGGGGATACCGATGTGGTGAAGGTATAGCGCATGTAGGTAGGCACCCGGAGCTTGAACACCAGATCCTCCAAGGCCGGGGATTGGATCTCGTAGGCTGCGGCCCCGATGTCGGCGGCGTGGGAAGCGGCGTGGTTCTCAAGATAAGTCTTGGCGGCGGGTACGAAACCGCTTAGGTCCTCCCGGACCTCGAAGGGACCCTCCACGGACTCCTCCTCTAAGACAGTGGTCTTCGCCGCGTCGGCATAGTAGACGATGGTGGCCTCGGGAACATCGATCTCGCGTTGGAAGGCCACGTCCAGGTACTTGTGGTTGGTATAGCAGGTGGTGCTCCAGGATTGGCCGAAATCATCGTAGGAGAAAGTGAGGACATGGTCGAAGAAGTGTTGTATCTCGAGCTCGAAATCGGCACCGAAGAGGCAGACCGAAGCCTTGAGGTCCGCAGAGCGATAGCTCGGCCCCGGGACCTCCCAGATGACGGCAGGGGGGGTCTGGGTGGAGGCAGGCTCTCCGTCGGCGGCATAGGGCGTCGTTTTCAAGACCACATCCTGAGGTGCGAACTCCATAGCTCCCTCCAACCCCAGCGGGCCGAGATGTCCCTTTAGTCCTAGAACCTGCTTCACATAACCCGTTTGATCGAAATCAGCGGTGCCGTAGATCTCCAAGCTTCCGGCAAAGGTATACCCCAGGGTTATGTGGATGGAGTCCAATCCCAAATTGGGAAGAACCGTGAAATCCGAACTCCATGACCCATGCACCTGGGCCAGGGCAACGGTGCCCAGTCCGTATATCGCAAGGACCGCCCACAGACGGAACCTCGGCATCCCTTGGCCTCCTTTCCCTCCGTCGCGTAAGCGGAAGATATTCTGTGGCAGGGTCCTGTCGGAGCGTGAGGTCGAGGATCCTCGCTTCCCCGGTAGCTCCTCACCTTGAAGTCTTACCCAAGCCGGTAATTCGGATAACTGAAGACGTGGAGATCAGCGTTGGCAACGGGGACAGAAGAAGGTGCTCCGTCCCCCCAAGCGGATCCTTCGGATGGGGGTCCCACAGACCTTGCAGGGCTTCCCTTCCCTGCGGTAGACCAGGAGGAACTCTTGGAACCCACCCCGTTCCCCTCGAGCGTCACGGTAATCGGAGAAAGTGGTTCCCCTGTGGGCGATGGCCTGTGAGAGCACCTCGGGAATGGCCCGAACCAGGGCCTCCACCTCCCCGGGCTTCAGGGAGTTCGCCGGGCGGCGGGGATCTATCCTCGCGTGAAAGAGGATCTCCGAGGCATAGATATTCCCTATCCCGGCGATATTTCGCTGGTCCATAAGCCAGAGCTTTACGGGACGGCGGCTCCGCCGCAGGGCGTCCTTCAGCCAGGAGAGGTCCCCGAAGGGCTCGGGACCGAGTTCCTTAGCGAAGGAGGAGGCGTACTCAGCGGTGGCAAAGCCCCTGCGGTCCAAAAGGTAGAGGACCTGCTTCGGGAAGGAGAGGACGAGGCGGGCATCGTCCGGAGCCTCTTCTCCCAAAAGGAGCCTTCCAGTCATCCGTAAATGAAAAATGAGGAGGCCCCGATCCAGCTCCAGGAGGATGTATTTTCCCCGGCGCCTCACGGACTCCACCCGACGCGGGAGACACAAGCCCCTCAGGGGCTCGCGTAACCGGGGATCGCGAATGTCCAGGTGAAGGAGCGTATCCCCTTCCAGGACCTTGAGGCCCCGGACGATGGTCTCAACCTCGGGAAGCTCCGGCATCACGCACCTCACGGAAGACCTGCAGGAGCCTCTGGGTGGACGCCTCGGTGGAAAGCTCCCGCGCCCGAGCCAGGGCACCCTCCCGGAGACGCTCCCGTAGGGCCCTGTCCTCCAGTACCTCCAAGGCCACCCGGGCGAATCCCTCGGGGTCTTCGGGGGCGAAGAGGCCGTTCACCCCGTCCTGGACGATATCCGCCACCCCCATGGCCTGTAAAGCGATCACCGGGAGTCCAGCGGCCATGGCTTCCAGGATCACCAATCCCTGGGTTTCCGTTTTGGAAGCGAAGATGAAAATATCGGCACTCCGGTAGTAGTCCACCAACACCTCGTGGGGAACATATCCCGGCAGGAAGACCTTTTCCGAGAGGTCAAGCCGCTTTATCTCGCGGAGCAAAGCTTGCGTGGCCGGCCCCCCTCCCAAAAGGACGAAAACCACATCGTCCCTTTCCCGGGACATGGCTGCGAAGGCCCGCAGGAGGAAGAAGATATTCTTTTCCAAAGCCAACCGCCCCACATAGAGGGCGATCCTCACGTCCGCAGGGAGGCCCAGATCCCGCCGCAGGTCACGCTCCTTGGGTTTGGAAAAGAGACGCAAATTCACCCCGAAGGGGAAGACACGGATCGGCACTCGCACCCCGTACCGCAAGAGCTCTTCCTTGATGGGCGTGGACTCCACCGTCACCACATCGCAACGGTTGCAGAAAGCGGCTGAAACCCATTCCGCCAGCCGCCGCGGGGGGCGGAGGGGCGGAGGGAGGTAGTGACGGTAAGCAACGAACAGGGTGTGATAGGTATGGACGTGGGGAAGTCGATACCGCCGGGCAGCCCATAGGGCCAGCGTCCCCAGTGAGAAGGGCGTGTGGGAATGCACCACGTCCAGGGAGGAGATGATCCGGCGAGCCCTCAAAGGCAGGGGAAAGGTGACACGGGACTCCCGGTGGAAAACAAAAGGTACGGCGGGGAAGCGGATCACCCTGGGATCCCGGGGCTCCCTCCGGTGGTAATGGGGGCAGAAAACATAGGCCTCGTGCCCCAGGCGATCGAGCTCCTCCACCAACCACTTGACGGTGGTGGTAACACCGTTTATCTGCGGTACATAGGTGTCGGTGAAAAGGCCTATCCGCATCGCTGGAAGATAATCTTGCCACCAAGGAGTGTGAGCTCAACCCTGATCCCCCCTAGGGGCTCCCGGCGGGGATCGCCGGAGAGGACCACCAGGTCCGCGGCCTTCCCCGGGGCGATCTCCCCGAACTCCTCCTCGGCGAAGAGGGAATACGCCCCCCCGACGGTGTAGGCCCTGATGGCTTCCCGGGGCGGAAGGCGCTGCAACGGATGGGGCGGAGTGATGGCCCCCCGCAGCCCGTAGAGGGGTCCCGGGGGCATGCCGTCGGAGCCGAAGGCCAAGGGAATGCCGGCCTCGAAGAGCTCCCTATGGGGGTCGATGGAACGGTCCCTCCCCGCGCCCAGCCGCTCCTCGTAGAGCTTTCCCGGGCCCGACCAGTTGACAACGAAGTTCGGCTGCATGGAGGCGATCAACCCCAGCCTGGCCATCCTCCGGGTCCCATCGGGGGGAAGGAGCTCCAGGTGCTCTATCCTGTGGCGCTCCGCCGGCGACACACCGGCCTCCTCGGCGCCGGCCAACACCTCGGCCACCGCCCGATCCCCTATGGCGTGCACCGCGAGCTGGACCCCCAACTCCCGCGCCTCCCGAAAGGCGCGGGAGAGTTCCGCTTGGGAGAGAAGGAGAAGCCCCACGCCACCCATATCCCGGTAGGGGGCGGTGAGGGCCGCGGTGCGGGCTCCGATGGAGCCGTCGGCGAAGAGTTTCAGACCCATGACGCGGACCAGCCCACCTTCGGTTTCCCGACCGGATCCAAGCTCTGCCAACTCCCTCCGGTTCCTCCAGGGAAGGTAAAGGAAAAGACGGGTCTTGAGGATTCCCCGTCGGGCCGCCTCCTTGTAGGCCCTGATGTGCTCGACCTCGGTCCCCATATCCGCCGCCGCGGTGATCCCAAGCTCCCCGTGGAGCTCGGAGGAGGCAGCCACAGCATCCAAAAGGACCTCCGGCTCTAAGGGCACCCGCCTCAGGGCCTCCTCCACAGCCGCTTCCCGTAGCTCCCCCCGTTCGGAATCAACAAGGGGACCGGGCCCGATCCCCAGCCGCTCAAGGGCGCGGCTGTTGCAGATGCAGAGGTGTCCGTCCACGCGGATGGCGCAGCAAGGCCGGTCCGGAAGGGCACGATCCAGGTGAACACGTTTGAGGGTAACGCCATCTTCCCAACGGGATTCATCCCATCCCCGACCCAATACCCACTCGCCCTCTACGGCCTCGGCACCCTGTCGGATGAGCTCCAGGGCCTCATCCAATGACCGGGCCGGGCCGAGGTCGATGTACCAGACCCGCTCCAAGCCCACCCGGAGGAAGTGAGTATGGGCATCGACGAACCCCGGGAGGATGACCCCTTTCGGGAACTCCAGAACCCGCGTTCCATCTTGTATAAGACCTACGAGCTCCTCCCAACTGCCCACCCCCGCGATCCGGCCAGATCGCACCGCCACGGTGTCCGCCCCGGGGACATCGAAGACCGCCGCCGCACGGATAAGGAGATCAGCCCGCATCTACGGGATAAGACCCAGCTCCTGGGCCCGGCGCAGAAGCTCTTGGGTCGAATGGGCCCCCAGCTTCCGCATGGCCGAGGCCTTCTGTGCTCGGACCGTCGCCCGGGAACGGCAGAGGATCCGTGCTACTTCGGAGAGTTTCTTTCCCTCCCCCAGAAGCCGCACCACTTCCAATTCCCGGGGACTCAAAGGGAGGGGCTCTGTGTCCCCACGCAAGTCCCTCTTTCCGGCAGCGGCTCGCGCCACGGCAGCGATGAGCTCCCTGGGATCGCCCCCTTTGGAGACGTAGGCCGCCGCTCCCGCCCTGGCTGCTTCCGCCCGCAACGGCTCCTCATCGTACATGGAGAGGACCACAGCCGGGATCCCCAGAGCGCGGGCCCGGCGGACCACCTCCAACCCTGAGATCCCCGGCAGCGCCAAGTCCACCACCGCGACTTGGGGCCGCAAGGTCCGCATCAGGGAAACAGCTGTGTGGCCGTCCTCGGCCTCGCCCACGACCTCGAACCCGGCTTCCTCCAGGGCCATCCTGACCCCGGCCCTGGCCACGGGATGATCGTCCACGATGAGGACCCGCACCATGCCTCAGTACAGGGTGACCCCGCCCACCTTCACGACCCGGAGTCCCCCGAGGATCCGCAGGAAACGTGGTACGAGTGCCTCCAGAGGAACGGCTGGCGGCGGGTCATCGAAGCAACTTGGGTTTGCCTCGGCAGCGACGAAGATAAGCTCAAGCCAGAACCCATCCGGCAATGGGGTGCTATAGCTGAAGACTTCATAGAGCGTCCCCGCAGCTCCCTCTCCTTCTCTGCGAAAGAAGAATACGTGTCCCTTGACTCTGATCGGTTCCCCGCGTCCCTGGGAGACAAGCTTCAAGATGAGGAAGAGCTCGCGCAACGTCGTTCCGGTAGGAAAAGGAAGTTCCACTTTAGCAAGGGCATCGGTCCAAGGCTGCAACGTGCTCCCCGGTGGAAGGGGAAGGTAAATACCCCAGCCTGTTCCCTCGAGGTGCCAGGTCAGAGCCCAGCTACCCGGGGCTGTGACCAGCAGAACCAGAATTACCTTGAGCGAAACGGCGGTAGATCTCCCCCACATTCCGCAGCACTCCTCTCAAATCGAACACCGCACGGAGCTCTCCCTCATCCAGGAGCTCCCGCACCCTGGGATCGGCCCGGGCCACATCCAACAGTTCCACCCCTCCCTCCTCCGCTCGCCTCACCAGTTCCTGCACCAGAAGGTGTGCCCTTCTCCGGGACATCCCCGCCCGCACCAAGGCCAGGAGTAGTCCCTCGGAGAAGGGTATCCCCCGAGCGTCCAGGACCCTCCGCAGCATCCGCTCCGGGAAGAAGACCAGCCCCTCCAGAAGCTCGCGCGCTTTCTGAAGCATGTAGTCTGCCAGGATGAAGGCCTGGGGGATGACGATCCGTTCCACCGAGGAATGGGACATGTCCCGTTCGTGCCAGAGGGAGACATCCTCCAGCGCTGGGATCAGGTTCGAGCGCAGCAGGCGGGCCAGGCCGCAGAGGCGCTCGGAGAGGATGGGGTTCCGTTTGTGGGGCATGGCCGAGGAACCCTCGGGTCTTCCCTCCGTCGCCTCCGCCACCTCGGACCGGGAGAGGTGTCTGACCTCCAGGGCGATTTCCTCCACGAAGGTCCCGATGCTGGCCAGGGCCCAGAGGACCTGGGCATGGCGGTCCCGGGGGACGACCTGGCTCGCCACTCGACAGGGACGCAAACCCAACGTGGAGAGGGCCTGGGCCTCGGCCTCCGGGGGGAAGTAAGCATAGGTCCCCACCGCCCCGGAGAGCTTTCCCACCGAGATCACCTCCACGGCGGCCGCAAGCCTCCCTTCGCAACGCTCCAGTTCATCGTACCACCGTAGGAACTTCAGACCCAGCACCATAGGCTCGGCGTACTGGCCGTGAGTGCGTCCCATGACCACGGTATCCCGGTATCGGCGGGCCAATCCCCACAGGAGCTCCCTCAACGCCGCCGCCTTTTCCTGCAGGATTCGCAGTCCCTGGACCATGGCCAGGGAGAGGGCCGTGTCCTTAACGTCGGAGGAAGTGAGGCCGTAATGGAGCCAACGCCCTGCCTCTCCCACCCGTTCCTCCAGGGCCCACAGGAAGGCGATGAGGTCGTGGCCGATCTCCCGCTCGATCTCCGCGATCCTGGGGATATCTATCTCCGCCCGGTCCCGCACCTCCTTCGCCGTCCCCAAGGGGACGATCCCCAAATCCTCCAGCGCCTCCAGGGCGGCAAGCTCCACCCGGAGCCAGCGGCGATACCTGGCCTCCGAGGTCCAAAGGTCACGCATGGGGGAAAGGGCATAACGTTCGATCATGTCACCGGAGGTTATCTTC
>CAYTCK010000045.1:0-8811 GCA_964436445.1 uncultured Thermotogaceae bacterium
CCGATGGTGAGGACGATACCCGCGATCCCCGGCATGGTGAGGGTGGCACCGAAGGCCCGCAAAGCAGCGAAGATGATCAACATGTTCACAAGCAGGGCCACATCCGCCACTAAGCCCATCACCCGGTAATAGGCCACCATGTAGATGAGCACCAGGATGAAGCTGATGAGGAGTGCCGTCATCCCTCGGCGGATGGTGTCCCGCCCCAGGGTGGGGCCCACCGTGTACTCCTCGGCGATCCCCACTTCGGTGGGAAGCGCCCCGGAACGCAGAACTACCGCCAGGAGCTTGGCCTCATCGAAGGTGAACTTGCCGGTGATCCGGGCGCTGCGGATGCTCCCTTGTTGGATAGCCGCCTGCTTGATCCCCAGGCTGATCACCGGGGCCGAGTAGACCACGTTGTCTAGGATGATCGCCAGCCGATCTCCTGGTTGCCCCGGCACCTCCCCCTCCGCCCGCAGGTGGCGGATCACATCCGCGAACCGCTTCGCTCCCTGGGCGTTGAAGGTGATATCCACCTCGAAGTAGCCGGCCAACCGGATGTCCGAGGTGTTGGGGTTCGCTCGGGCATCGGTGAGGACATCGCCGGTGAGAAGCGGCTCTCCCCCGACCAGATACCAGGTCTCGGGGTTGCCGTTGGCGTCCCGTTCGTGGGAGGGGAGGATCTCCTGGGAGCCGGTGCGCTCCGCCTCCAGGTCCTCCCGGTTGGGAGACTCATCGATCACCTTGCGGAACTCCAGGAGGGCCGTGGAGCCGATCAGGCGTTTGGCCTCCTCGGGGTTCTTGAGGCCGGGGATCACCACCTCGATCCTCCCCTTGGCCAACGGCCTGATCTGGACGTTGGCCAGGCCGTACTGGTCCACCCGGTTCTGGACGATGGTGACGATCTGATTCGTGATATCCCTTTGTTTCTCCGGATCCATCTTCTCCAGCCCCTTGGCCTGGAGGACGAGGCGGGTTCCCCCTTGCAAATCCAGACCCAGCTTCACCACCTTGTTCAGGGGCCAGAAGGGGTAAAGCAACCCCAAGGCCGCGAACACTACAGCCACCGTGGCCCCGAACCTGATCCAATCGCTCCGGCGCATCACCCCTCCTTATCCACTTACCTGTTACTTGCGGACCTTTTCCACGATGCTCGTCTTAGCGACCCGGACCTTGGCCCCCTCCTCCAGGGAGAGGATCACGGTATCGTCATCGATCTTGTCGATGACCCCGTAGATCCCGCCGGCGGTGATCACCCGGTCGCCCCGTTTCAGGCTCTTGATGAGCTGGCGGTGCTCCTGTTCCCTGCGGCGCTGGGGCCGGATGAGGAGGAAGTAGAAGATGGCACCGAAGACTATCAGGAGGATGATCAACGACCAAATGCTGTTCGCCTGTTCCTGTCCCATGATATCACCTCTTTTCCCCGTGTTTCATTATCCGCCACAGCCCACCGGCCACCACTCCCAAGGCCAGGATCCCTATCATCCCGCTCCAGGCGAGAAGGACCGCCCCATGCCACCCCTTGGCGACGGCCACCAGTTGGTGGATGAGGGCGAAAATGACGAGCCACAGTATAGCATACAGAAAGGCAGCCATCGAGACGTTGCCTCGGTTGGCCGCAAGATCCAGGGCGATCCCCAGAGGGGGAAGGAGAAGCCACGCCCAGAGAGCCCAGGTGGCTCCGACGGATCCCAATCCCAGGAACAGAAGCGCGTGGCCCGGGAGGAAGTGGAGGAGATTCCGGGGGGCGATCCGTCGGCGATACCCCAGCCGTTCCCGTCGCAGCCAGTACCCCCAGAGGAGGACAAGCTCCGCCCCGGCCAGGACCCTGAGCCCCACCGGGACGGGCGCCAGCCCGACGCACACCGCGATCAAAAGGAGAGCCAGGGGGGCGTAGAGGGGACTCATAGCAGATCCCGGAAGATGTAGCCGAGGCCAAGAAGCAAGAAGAACCCCAGGGTATCGGTGAAGGTGGTGAGGAAGATGGAGGAGGCCAGGGCCGGATCCAGGCCCACGGCCCGCAGGCCCAAAGGGATCACCGCCCCCGTGACCCCGGCGATCACCATGTTCCCCATCATGGCCAGGAAGACCACGAGCCCGAGGTACGGGTTGTGTTTCCAGACGAAGGCCACTCCTCCCACCACCACTGCCACCGCCAGACCGTTCAATACCCCAAGCCAGAACTCCTTTAGGAGGATCTTCCAGCCGGTCCCCTTGGGCACCTCGCCCAGGGCGATCCCTCGGGTGACGATGGTCACGGTCTGCATCCCGGCGTTCCCCCCCTGGCCGGCGATGATGGGCATGAAGACGGCCAAGGTGGCGATCTTAGCGATCAGGCTCTCGAAGGCCGCCGGCACCGAAGCAGCGACGAAGGCCGTGAGGAGGTTGAAATAGAGCCAGGGGAGGCGGAGCTTCACCGATTCGTACCAGGGCGTGTCCACCCGTTCCTCCCGGGGGACGTTGGCCATCTTGTACATGTCCTCGGTGTCCTCCATGCGTACCGCGTCCAGCACATCGTCCAGGGTGACGATCCCCAAGATCTTCCCGGCCTCGTCCACCACCGGGAGGGCGAGATACCCGTATTTGTCGAAAACGCGCGCCACCTCCTCGGCGGACATCTCCGGCCGCAGCGTCACCACATCGGTGCGCATGATCTCCCGGATGGGGGTCTCGGGCCGGGCGAAGACCAGATCCCGCAGGGAGAGGACCCCCAGGAGCTTTCCCTCACCGTCCACCACGTACGCGTAGTAGACCGTCTCCATCTCCTGGGCGATGCGTCTGAGGCTCTCTATGGCTTCCTGCACGGAGAGGTCCGCAGGCAGGGCCACGTACTCCGGCGACATGAGCCCTCCGGCGGTATCCGGGGGGTAGCGCAAAAGCTCCCTGAAGGTCTTTGCCTTCTCGGCCTCCAGACGCCGGAGGATGTCCTCCACCATCTCCGGCGGCAGCTCCTCCAGGAGGTCAACGGCGTCATCCGGCTCCATGCGGGAGAGGATCTGAACCGCCTCGTCCCGGTTCAGCTCGGCGAGGAGCTCGGCGGCCTCGTCCGGGTCCATTTGCTCCAGGGAAGCGGCCGCGGCGCGGCGTTTGTAGAGAAGGCGCAGGAGCTCCACCGCTTCGTCCTCCCGCAGGACCCGCAGGATGTCGGCCACCTCAGCGGGATGGCGTTTCAGGAGCTCCTGTATGTTTACCTTCTCTTTCGTCTTGGGCTCGCCCATGTTCCAAGGAATATACTTCATGGAGCCCATTCGAGACAGGGAGGTGGTTGTTTGCGCCTTTGGAGCACGCTCGCGCGGGGATACGTGGAGCTCCCGCCCCCAGCGGAGAAGGGACGGGTGGGGATGTATGTCTGCGGCCCCACCGTATACGATTACATCCACATCGGCAACGCCCGTCCCTTCATCGTGTTCGATGCCCTGAGGCGGTATCTGGAGTCCCGGGGGTACGAGGTGATCTACGTCCAGAACATCACCGATATCGACGATAAGATCATAAACCGCGCCCGGGAGGAAGGCTCCTCCCCGGAGGAGATAGCCGAGCGGTTCACCCGGGAGTACCTGGAGGATTTGAGTGCCCTGGGCGTGAGGCTCCCCACCTATCAGCCCCGGGCCCGGGCCTACGTGGACAAGATGATCGAGCTCATCGAGGAGCTCGTCACGAAGGGCCACGCCTACGTGGCCGGAGGCGATGTGTACTTCTCGGTGCGGAGTTTCCCCAATTACGGGAAGCTCTCGGGGAAATCCCTGGACGATCTCCGGGCCGGGGCCCGGGTGGAGCCGGGGGAGAGTAAACGCGATCCCTTGGATTTCGCGCTATGGAAGGCGGCGAAACCCGGAGAGCCCAAGTGGCCCTCACCCTGGGGGCCGGGGCGCCCTGGCTGGCACACCGAATGCGTAGTGATGTCTCGGGAGCTCCTCGGGGAGACCTTGGACATCCACGCCGGGGGGAACGACCTCATCTTCCCCCACCACGAGAACGAGATCGCCCAGGCAGAGGCCATAAGCGGGAAGCCCTTCGCCAGAATCTGGCTCCACAACGGGATGCTCACCGTAAAAGGCGAGAAGATGTCCAAATCCCTTGGCAATTTCTATTATGCCCGCGATATTGTCGAGCTTTACGGCACCGAGGCGGTGCGCTACTTCTACCTCTCCCGCCACTGGAGGAAGCCCCTGGACTTCTCCCACGAGGCCCTGGAGGAGGCGCGGAAGGCGGTGGAAGGGGTTTACGGATTCCTCTCAGAGGCCGAGGCGGCCGCTGGGGACCTTCCCCTTCCCGAAGGGCTCGCCGCCGAGATCGCAGGTCTGGAAGAGAAGTTCCACCGGGAGCTGGAGGACGATTTCAACACCCCCGGGGCGCTGGCCGCCCTGCAGGGGATGGCCAACGTGGGGAAGCGGTTCGTCGCCGAGGGCGGGGACCGGCGCGCCCTGGGGGCGGTCGCCCATAAGATCCGGGAACTTGCCGCCCCTCTGGGGCTCTTCCAGGAGAAGCGGGCTCCTTCCCTCTCTGCGCGAGCGGAGGAGCTCATCGGCCTTCTGGTGGAGCTCCGCTCCGCGCTCAGAAAGGAGCGAAACTTCTCCCTCGCCGATGCCATACGGGAGAAGCTCGCCGCGCTGGGTGTGGAGCTTAAGGACACCCCCCAGGGCACCGTCTGGACCCTAAAGTGATGAAGCCTCAGGCTTCCTTTTCGCCGCCTTCACGCTTTCCACCGCGGCCTCTGCGGGAGAAGTAAACCGCGATGGCCACAACGACGACGGCGATGATCAGCCATACCCACCAGGCGAGGCCGCCTTTCTCCGTGGTCTCCGGGGCCGGTTGCGTGGCCTCCTGGGCATGGGCCACAATCCAGACCAAGGGGGGAAGGATAGCCATCATCCGCTTGTACATGGGGCCATCACCTCCGAGATATTTTACTCCCGGCCATCGGGATGGATCTCGTCCTTTATGGGTACTTCGGCAAGGGAAACCTGGGGGATGAGGCCTTGGGCCTCGTCTGGCGGGAGAGGTTATCGCCCCTTGGGCCAGTGAGGATGCTCTCCCCCCCGCGGCTTCCCCGAGGGGATATGGTGGTCTTCGCCGGGGAACCGCTCCAAGACAGGACATCCCGTCGTTCTTTCCTCTTCTACGCTGCTGCCATCCGGGCGGCGTGTCGCCGGGGGAAGGCGGTCCTAGGGGCGGTGGGAGTGGATCTTCGCTCCCGGATCTCCCTGGAGCTTCTCCCCAGGGTCCTGCGCGGTGTTGCCTATATCTCCGTGAGGGACCCCCGGTCACGGGCGGTCCTACGTTCCCTGGACATTCCCGTCCGGGAGGCCCGGGATGTGGCCCTCCTTCTCCCGGCGCCCTGTACCCGTAAGGGACCAGGGAGCCCTGTGCTCCTCAACCTCGTCCCCATGCTCCCGGGGAAGGTGCGGCGGGAGGCGTTGGCCTTCGCCCGAGGTGTGGCCCGGGAGCTCGGGGGAGAACTTTACGGACTCGTGATGGACCAAGTGGAGGATGGGGTAGCCCTCCGAGGGCTCCCCCTCATCGTTCCACGCTCGCCGGCCGAGGCGTTGGAGGCCATCGCCTCAGCGTCGCTTCTCATAGGCTCCCGGCTCCACTCCTTGGAGTTCGCCCTCCTGTGCGGGACGCCCTTCGTCGCCATCCCCTATGCCCCCAAGGTGGAATCCTTCCTCCGGCTTGTGGAGAGGGAGCTTCCCCTCCCTGTGCCCCGACTCCCCGGCGCAACTCCCGGAGAAGCCCTGGAGGCGATCCTCACGGATGGATATGGGAAAAGACTCGCCCGGGCCCGGGAGCGGCTCCGGGACGAGGCGGAAGAGGGGATGAGGGATGTCATTCGGTTCCTCCGCGAGATGGCATGAGCCGGTGATGGTGGCCGAGGTCCTCCGGTTCCTGGAGCCTGGGCCGGGGAAAACCATCGTGGACGCCACGGTGGGGACCGGAGGCCACGCGGAGGCGATCCTCGAGCACGGGGCCGACCTCGTCGGGATCGACAGGGACCCCTACGCCCTGGAGATAGCCCGGGAGCGCCTCCTCCGCTTCGGGAAGAGGGTCCGGCTCGTGCAGGGGGATTTCCGCGACCTTGAAGGGATCCTGGCGGGGCTCGGCGTGGGGATGGTGGACGGGGTCCTCTTCGACCTAGGGATGTCCTCACTTCAGCTGGAGGATCCCGAACGGGGCTTCAGCTTCCTCAGGGACGGCCCCTTGGACATGCGCATGGACCCTTCCCAACCCCTCACGGCCCACGAGATCGTGAACCGCTGGCCCGAGCGGGAGATCGCCCGGATCCTGCGGGAATACGGGGAAGAGCGCTACGCCCGGCGGATCGCCCGGGAGATCGTGCGGTCCCGTCCCATAGAGACCACCACCCGTCTTGCCGAGATCGTGGCCCGCTGTTATCCCCCGGGCCGCCGCCGGATACATCCCGCCACCCGGACCTTTCAGGCCCTCAGGATCGCGGTGAACGACGAGCTCTCGGCTCTTAGGGAAGGCCTCCTTGGGGCCATCCGGTCGTTGCGTCCCGGGGGCGTGGTGGTCGCCATCTCTTTTCACTCCCTGGAGGACAGGATCGTCAAGCACACCTTTCGCCAGCGCTGGATCGCTGGCGAGGTGGAGATACTCACGAAGAAACCCCTCGTACCCTCGGATGAGGAGATCCGCAGGAACCCCAAGGCCCGTTCGGCCAAACTCCGGGCAGCCCGCAGGAGGACGGCCTGACCCCGTCAGCCGCTTCCTTCATGCTCCCCCTCGGGCGGAAGGAGTGCGATCCTTATCCTCTGGTGCTGCCCATCGCCGAAGCTGATCCAGAGGTCATAGATGCCGGGTTCCCTTCCCTCGGTGGGGTAAATCAGCCTGTATTGCCCCGTCTCCGCGTCGTAGGGGATGGGTAGGAACAGCGTCCAGATGGTGTGATGTTCCTTCCCATCTTCGAAGGTAACTTGGGTAACCATGAGGTTCGGCCTCGCGGTGGTCACGGGGTTGTGGCCCACGTCGTAGAGGGAGAAACTCACGACGATCCCCTCCCCCACCCGGTAGCGGGCCATAAGCGGCAGCTTCCCTTGGAGCTTCCGCTCCTTCTCAGGAAGGAGCCTATCGAGGAAGAACCCTTTGGGGCCTTTGGCCTCGATGATGTAGAGCACCCGGTATTCCACCTCGACGACGACGGCGTTCCCAGCCCGATCGAGGGCCCGGACGGTGAAGGTTCTCATCCCGGCGCGGGACGTGTCCAAGGGCTCCCCGCTCCGTGCCGGGGCCTCCACGTCCAATATCCCAGAGAGCCTATCGAAGGCGAACCAATCGGCGATGACCCGCTGATGCAGGATGTAGCGTGCCCCCTCTGTGGGACTGCGGACGAGGATCTTCGGCGGTGTGAGGTCGATCCACACGGGGAGCAGGTGGTGTGGTTCCTCGTTTCCCGCCCGGTCGACCGCCCAAAACTCCAAGGTATGCCTTCCTTCCCCGCTTACTTCCACAGTGGCGCTCGCCCCCGGGACTACCATCTCCGGACCACCGTCGAGCCTGTAGCGGATCTCCCCGACACCGGAGGCATCGTCTGTGGCTGTGATCAAAACAGAAACCGGTGTGTTGTTCCATCCGAACTCGTTAGGCTCGGGGCTTATCGTGGCCGCCGAGGTGGGAGGGGTCGTGTCGGATCCGAGGCCCACGGGGCCGAAAAGAACGAGCCCCAGGGCCAGAAAGCAAATGGCAAGCAACGCCCGCATCCCGATCACCCCCCTTGGAGTATAAAGCCCGGCCATGGGCGTCGCCTCTTCAGCTTGGGATGTCTCCGATCGCGGACTTGGACCTTCCGGAGCGACGGTTATGCGTCGCCACGATCTCCGCCAGGATGCCCAAGGCGATCTCCTCCGGCCCATCGCCCAGGTCGTAACCCACGGGCCCATGTATCCGCGCCAGGTCCTCCTCGGGGATCCCCGCTTCCCGGAGGGCGGCCCTGCGCTTCCCCTGGGTGCGCCGCGAGCCCAAAAGGCCCACGTACCCCACCGGGCTGCGGAGGGCGATCTCCAGGGCCGGGATGTCTATTTTTGGATCGTGGGAGAGGGCGACCACGGCGTCGCTGGGCCGGAGCACCTCCGGGGGCAAGGCGTCTTGTGGCCAAGCCACGAGTACCTCATCGGCCATGGGGAAGCGCTCCCGGGTGGCGAATACCCCCCGGGGATCCACCACCCGCACCCGATAGCCGAGGAGTTTCGCCAACCGGGCCAGGGCCTGGGCAAGGTGTACCGCGCCCACCAAGGTCAGGGTAGGCGGTGGGGCGAACACCTGGACGAAGCATTCCCCCTGCGGCGTGGGCTTGATCCCCGCCCAGGGCCCGGGGAAAACACCCTCCAACGCCGGGGCCAGGGAAGCATCCCCCTCTCGTCTCCCATCGGGCCAGGCGAGGAGGTGCCCTTCCCTCCCTAGTTCGACGGCCAGGGCCACAGTTTCCCCCCGTTCCAGCGAGGTGATCAGGGTGCGGTATAGGGGATGGAGCGGTTCCACGTACACCTCGATCTCGCCTCCACACGCCAGGCCAACCTCCCAACCCTCTTCGTCCACCACCCCGAACCGCAACCGCCGCGGGGGCGCCCCACTCAAGACCTCCTGGGCCGCCTCTATCACGGCCCCCTCCACGCATCCGCCGCTCACGGAACCGGCTACCCCTCCCGACTCCGTGACAGCCATCCAGGCCCCTACGGGGCGGGGCGAGGGCCGCTGGGCCGCTACCACAACGGCCAGGGCGACCCTTTCGCCCTCCGATAGCCAACGCCGTACCTCCTGCAGGATCTCCTTCATGACCGCCTCCACCGGCCGTGGGCGCTATTCACCCAAGCAGCA
>CAYTCK010000046.1:0-3895 GCA_964436445.1 uncultured Thermotogaceae bacterium
CACCGTGACCATCCCCGCCGTTGCGCTCGCGTGTAGGATCTTCCCCTTGCCGAGCCATATCCCCACGTGTCCAGGGAAGGAGGCGAGATCCCCCTCGCGCAACTCCGCAAGGTCCCCCACATCCTCCCCCGCTTCCGCCTGTTCCCGGGAATCACGGGGAAGCCAGATGTTGAAGAATCAGATGCTCTCCTTTGCGCTCCCACCCCCTTCCGCCAGGGTATAACGGCGTACGGGGACCAACCTCCCTTCCTCCAGGGCGTGGATCCCGAGGCCCGGGGCCTCGGGGTCGGAGAGATGTCGGTCCCCGTCTCGGATATAGGAACCTCCTTCCGCGATGAGCTGGGCCTCGGGGTCGGTGCCCAGGTCCAGGTCACGGAAGCGGATGTTCCCCTCGGAGAGGGCCAGATGTGTGGCCGCGGTGGCGGCCAGGTTCGTCTCCACCATCCCACCGATCATGTTAAGTACACCCGCGTTCCTACAGATCGTCGCGATCTCCCGTGCCCGCCAGAGTCCCCCGGATTTCATCAACTTGATGTTGATGTAATCCACAGCATCGGCCTGTATCAGCCGTAAGGCATCCCGAGGGGAGTGAGCCGCCTCATCGGCCATCACCGGGATTGGGGAGTGGCGCCGCACCCAAGCGAGCCCCTGGATATCCCACGCGGCCACCGGCTGTTCCACGAGTTCAACCCCGTACTCCGCCATCCGCCGGAGGGCCCAAAGGGCCTCTTGAGGGGTCCAGCCCTGATTGGCATCGATTCGCAGGACGATCCCATCTCCCACCGCCTCCCGGATCCGCCGCACCCGTTCCAGGTCGGTCACGGGGTCCTCGCCCACCTTGATCTTGATCTCCCGGAACCCCCTCTCCACCAGGGCCCTGGCCTCGGAGGCCATGGCTTCCGGCGCATCGATACCCACGGTGAAGTCGGTGCTCACGGGCCCCGGCGTATGCCCGCCGAGGAGCCTCCAGAGGGGTTCGCCCAATATCCGACCCACGAGATCGTGGAGGGCGATGTCCAGGGCGGCCTTCGCGGCGCTGTTCCCCTCCAGAACTCTATCCATCCGTTCCACCAGATAACCTATCCTGCGGGGATCCTCCCCCAGGAGCGCCGGGACCAGGGCGTCCATGGCTGCCAGGGTCGTTGCCACGGAGGAGCCCAGGATCCGTTGGCTCGGTGAGGCCTCGCCCCAACCGATGTCCCCCCTGTTGTCCTCGATCCTGACGATCACCACTTCTTTGGTGGAGACGCTCCCCAGGGCGATGGTGAAGGGCTTGGCCAAAGAGAATTTGAAGCGAAAGACATCGATCCTCTCGATGCGCATCTCCGATCGCGGATTCCCCAACAAATTTTTTGGAAGTCTACCGCAAGATCGTCCCCCCTGACCAGGGCCGCAGACCGCTTCGGGGCTGGAGTTCCGCGGACAGGAGGGGAAAATTCCCCCGGTATGGCCAAGGGAGCGCGGATCGCCAAGGAGCTCGTTATCCGCACCACGAACCGGGTGGGCCTTCTGGCCGATGTGGCGCGGCTCCTGGCGGACATGGGGATCAACATCCTGGCGGTGAATACCTGGACCCAAGGGGATGAGGCGGAGATCCACCTCCTCACCGATGCCCAACTCTACGCTCGCGATGCCCTGCGGGATGCCGAGTACCCGGTGGAACAGCGGGAAGTTGTGGTCTTGGAACTGCCCCATCGACCGGGTTTCCTGCGCCGAATCACAGAGATCCTCCGCCGCAAAGGCCTGGACATCCACTACCTTTACTCCACTGCTCCTGATTGGAGCGAGAGGAGCCTGATCATCCTCTCCTGCGATAACAACGGTAAAGCTCTGGTTTTGCTGCGGGAGGCTTAGGTGGTAAAAAGACCGCTTGCGGCAGGTGGAGCCCCTGCCTAACATGGGACCGAAAGCGATTCAAAAAACATAAGGAGGTGCGGTGTACCCTAGGCTGGCAACTTCGGAATCGGTCGCTGAAGGACACCCGGACAAGATCGCCGATCGTATCTCGGATGCGGTCCTGGACGCTGTGCTCGCCCAGGACCCCGAGGGGCGGGTGGCCTGTGAGACCTTCGTCCTCCAGGGGATGGTCCTCATCGGGGGTGAAATGGCCACCACGGCCTCGATCCAGCCGGAGAGGATAGCCCGGCGGGTGATCCGGGAGATCGGCTATATCCATCCGGACTACGGACTCTCTCACGAGACCTGCGCCGTGTTAAACGCTATGCGCCAGCAATCCCCGGACATCGCCCAAGCGGTCCTCCGCTCCCAGGAAAGAAAGGGCGGCTCCACGGATCCCTACGATACCTTGGGGGCGGGGGACCAGGGGATCATGTTCGGTTACGCCACCACCGAGACCCCGGAGTACATGCCTTTGCCCATCACCCTGGCCCACAAACTGGCCAAACGCCTGGCCCAGGTACGGAAGGACGGAACCCTTCCGTATCTGCGTCCCGACGGCAAGACCCAGGTGACCATCGAGTACCGGGAACGCAAACCGACCCGAGCCCATACCATCCTCATCGCCGCTCAACACGCCCCGGAAGTGGAGTTGGAGCGGCTCGCGGAGGACATCCGCAAGTACGTAGTGGAACCGGTGGCCGACGGCTGGCTGGACGAGAACACCGAGATCCTCGTGAACACCTCGGGCCGCTTCGTGGTGGGGGGGCCGGCGGCCGATACCGGGATGACCGGCCGCAAGATCATCGTGGATACCTACGGGGGTTACGGCTCCCACGGGGGAGGTGCCTTTTCCGGGAAGGACCCGACGAAGGTCGACCGTTCCGGCTCCTACATGGCCCGTTATGTGGCGCTGAACATCGTAGCCGCCGGGCTCGCCCAAGAATGTGAGGTTCAGATCGCATACGCCATCGGCAGGGCCCGTCCCCTGGCGGTGAACGTCGACTGCTACGGCACAGGCATCCTCCCCAACGGGATCCTGCGGGAGGTGGTCCTCAAGGTGTTCGACTTCCGGCCGGCGGCCATCATCGAGAAACTGGACCTCAGGCGTCCCATCTACGAGCCCTTCTCCTGCTACGGCCATTTCGGGAGGGTGGAACTCGATCCCCCCTGGGAGCGGCCCGACATGGTGGAGGCCTTGAAGCGGGAAGCGGCGAAGCACACCCGTAAGGTGGTCTGAGGAGCAATACCTGCTTGTTGGGAACGGGAGGTGGAAGAGGATGAAGCAGAGGCACGTGCTTTCGCTTCTCGCCGTGTCGGCTCTCCTCGCCTTGGGGGGATGCCTCAATCAGGAGAAGGGGGAAATCGCCGCGGTGATCCGCACCGATCCCAGTCCGCCCGAGGGCGAGTACCCGTTGGTGGTGACCTTCGACGGGAGAAGCTCTGTGGGGAACATAGACTCATACATTTGGGACTTCGGGGATGAATCTCCTCTGGCCTCCGGCGAGGTGGTACACCACACCTACACTGATCCAGGCGAGTACCGCGCCTCCCTGACGGTGAGGGAGGAAAGCGGTCGGGAGGACCGAGCGGAGGTCGTGGTGCGGGTGCACTCCAAGCTGCCGGTGGTGGATGAGTTAAGCGTGGACCGCAACGTGGTGAACGCGAATCAGGCCGTTTACTTCTATGCCACGGCCCACGATCCCGACGGGGAGGTGCGGCTCTTCCACTGGGACTTCGGTGACGGGAGCCCGGAGGTAACCACGCCTTCCGGCACGGTGAGCCACGTTTACAGTCAGGAAGGAACTTATACCGCCACCGTCCGGGCCGAGGATAACGACGGCGACCTCTCGGAGCCGAAAGGAGTGGAGGTCCAAGTCCTCCCTCCCTGCCATTGCGGTTAAGGTGCGCATCCCAGAGATACCGGATGTGGAAGCGACCCTAAGGGATCTCCTCTCCCAGATCCCTCCGGGGCGTGTCACCACCTACAAAGCTCTGG
>CAYTCK010000046.1:3995-8752 GCA_964436445.1 uncultured Thermotogaceae bacterium
AGGGATCTCCTCTCCCAGATCCCTCCGGGGCGTGTCACCACCTACAAAGCTCTGGCCGAAGCGTTGGGGGATCCGGCGGCGGTGCGGTTCGTGGCCGGGTGGTTGTCCTCCCACGCCGAGGAACTCCCGGTTCACCGTGTGGTCCACTCCTCCGGCGCCGTGGGAAAGGGGGGGTTCCTGGGGCCGGAGGAGATGGCCCGCCGTCTTCGGGAGGAAGGGGTTCGGGTACAGGGACTGCGGGTAACACCTCTCATCCGCTACTTTACCGCTGATTTCCGCACGGAGAAGCCCTTGGAGCGGCTCCGGCGTGAACAGGAGGAGATCGCCAGTCGGGTGAAGCTGCGCCCCCTCCCCCCGGACATCTCGCGGGTGGCCGGGGTGGACGCCGCGTACCTCGATTCGGAAGGTATCGGGATCTGTGTCGTTTGCGACCGGGAGGGAGAGCCGCTGGATTACGTCGAGGTCCGCCGGGAGATCCGCTTTCCCTACATCCCCACTTACCTTTCCTACCGAGAGCTTCCCCTCTACCTTCCAGCAGTGAAGGAGGCGGAAGAGAAGGGGCTTTCGGCGGACGTGATCCTGGTGGACGGAAACGGGATCCTCCATCCTCGGCGTGTGGGGATCGCCACGCACTTGGGGGTCCTCCTCGACCAGCCCACGGTGGGGGTCGCGAAGAAGCTCCTCTGTGGGGAAGTGAACACCGAGGGCATGGCCATCGGGGAGTGGCGACCGGTAGTACTGGACGGGGAGACGGTGGGGGCAGCGATGCGCACCGCTCGCAACCGCACCATCTTCATCTCCCCAGGGCACCTGGCCGATGTCCGAAGCGCCGTGGACCTCGTGGCCTCCCTTTTGAAGGAAGCTCCTCTCCCCGAACCCCTACGATGGGCCCACGAGCTCGCCACCGAGGCCCGCAGGGCCGGATGAGGGGGTTTTGCAAAAGCATGCCGAGGCGATAGCCTTTCCTGTGTGAGGGCTTTGGAAGTGGTCGATCTTGTGGTTTCTGTGGAGGGGAAGAGGATCCTGAACGGGGTCTCCTTTGCCCTCGAGGAAGGGAGGATACACGTCCTCATGGGTCCCAACGGCTCGGGGAAATCCACCCTGGCCTTCACCATCGCCGGGCACCCCGATTACGTGGTCGAGTCCGGACGGATCCTCCTGGCCGGGGAGGATATCACTGCTCTTCCCGCGTATGAGCGTGCGCGGAGGGGGCTCTTTCTGGGTTTTCAATATCCCCCCGAGGTGGAGGGGGTGAAACTGCGGGAGTTTCTGCGGCTAGCAGCGGCCCACTGTCAGGAACCTTTCTGCGAATTCCAAAAGATTTTCCAGGAGTCATTGGTGTATTTCCGCATGGAGGAGCTGGGAAACAGGGAGTTGAATGTGGGCTTCTCCGGTGGGGAGAAGAAACGGGCCGAGCTCCTCCAGATGCGGGTCCTGCGGCCACGGGTGGCCCTCCTGGACGAGCCCGATTCCGGGGTGGATGTGGACGGGTTGCGATTGATCGCCGCCGGGATCGAGGAGGCCGCTCGCTCGGGCACAGCCGTCCTCCTCATCACTCATTACCCTCGGATCCTGGAGCACCTCCCACCGGCAAAGGTGTTCGTGTTGGACGGGGGGAGGATCGTGCGGGAGGGCGGCTCGGAGCTCGCCAGGGAAATCGAGCGCACTGGATACGGGGCGGTGAGATGATGCGGCGCACGCGCACCGGCCTCTCGGTGGAACTCATCGAGGAGATCTCCCAGGAGAAGGGGGAGCCCAAGTGGATGTTGGAGCACCGGCTCCGCTCCTTGAAGATATTCGAGGAGCTCCCTATGCCCCGGTTCGGCCCCGACCTCTCGGAGGTGGACTTCGACGACATCGCCTACTACCTGCGATCGGTGGAACCGGTGGAGAGCTGGGACGAGCTCCCCGAGGAGATAAAGCGCACCCTCGAGGAGCTGGGACTCCCGGAAGCGGAGCGCAAGGCCCTGGCGGGACTTGGAGCCCAGGTGGATTCCGAGGTGGTCTACCGCTCCATCCTCGCGGAGGTGCGTGCCCGGGGCGTGATCTTCGAGCCCATGGAGGAGGCCCTCCGTAACCACCCCGAGCTCGTGCGGGAACACTTCATGAAGGTGATCCCTCCCGAGGACAACAAATTCGCCGCCTTACATGGGGCGGTTTGGTCCGGCGGGACCTTCGTGTGGGTGCCCGAGGGAGTGGAGGTGGAGGTTCCCCTCCAGGCCTACTTCCGGATCCAGACCCAGGGGGTGGGGCAGTTCGAGCACACCCTGATCGTGGCCGAACGGGGGAGCTCGGTGCACTACATCGAGGGATGCTCCGCTCCCCTTTATTCCCGCGCGACACTGCACACGGGGATGGTGGAGATCGTGGCCAAGGAAGGGGCCCACGTTAGGTTCACCACCATCCAGAACTGGTCGCGTAACGTTTACAACCTCAACAACAAGCGGGCAGTGGCCCACGCGGGAGCGGCGGTGGACTGGGTTTCGGGGTCCCTGGGGAGCAAGGTCACCATGCTCTACCCCTCCACGGTCCTCGCCGGGAAAGGGGCCAGAACGGAGAACCTGTCCTTTTCCTTCGCCCGGGACGGCCAGTGGCTGGATCTCGGGGCCAAGGCGATCCACCTCGCCCCGGACACCTCCTCCCGGCTCGTTTCCCGCTCGGTGGTTCAAGGGAGGGCGAAGACGGTCTTTCGGGGAAAGCTCTTCGTGTCCCCAGAGGCGAAAGGAGCCAAGGGCCACGTGGAGTGCTCCACTTTGCTCCTTTCCCCGGAGGCGGAGACCGAGACCATCCCTACTCTGGACGTGCGCAACCGGGACGTTGAGGTGGGGCATGAAGCCGCGGTGGGCCGGGTGTCCCGGGAGCAGCTCTTCTACCTCATGTCCCGAGGGCTGGAGGAGGCGGAGGCCATGAGCTTGATCGTGAACGGGTTCGTCTCGCCGATCCTGAAGGAGATCCCCTTCGAGTATGCCCTGGAGCTCAGACGGCTTCTGGAGATGAGCTTCGCGGAGGCGATCGGATGAGGGACGTGCGCGCGGATTTCCCCGTGTTGAAGAGGAGATTCAACGGGAAGAGCCTCGTCTATCTCGACTCCAGCGCCACGACCTTAAAGCCGGAACCGGTGATCGAGGCGGTGGCGCGGTTCTACCGGGAAAGGAACGCCAACGTACATCGGGGGCTTTATCAGCTGGCGGTGGAGGCCACTGACCTCTACGAAGGGGCGCGCCGCAAGGTCGCGGTGTTCATCGGGGCGGATCCCGAGGAGGTGATTTTCACCCAGGGGACGACCGGATCCCTCAACCTCTTGGCCTATTCCTTGGGGGAGGCGCGGGTGGGTCCCGGGGACGAGATCCTGGTCACGGTGATGGAACACCACGCCAACCTCGTCCCCTGGCAGGAGCTTGCCCGGAGGAAAAGGGCGCGGCTCGTCGCCGCGGGCATCACCCCCGAAGGGGAGCTGGATCTGGAGGACTTCCGCCGAAAACTTTCGTCTCGAACACGGATCGTTGCCGTTACCCACGTGTCCAATGTCCTGGGGACGGTGAACCCCATCCCCGAGATCTCCCGGATGGCGCACGAGGTGGGGGCAGTGGCGGTGGTGGACGCGGCTCAATCGGCTCCCCATATGGAGGTCAAGGTAGCGGAGCTCGGCTGTGATTTCCTCGCCTTCTCCGGACACAAGATGCTTGGTCCCACAGGGATCGGGGTGCTTTGGGGCAAGCGGGAGCTACTGGAGGAGCTACCGCCTTTCCTCACCGGAGGGGAGATGATCCGGGAGGTGTGGATCGATCGCGCCACCTGGAACGATCTGCCCTACAAGTTCGAGGCCGGCACCCCCCCCATCGCCCAAGCAGTAGGGCTGGGGGCGGCGGTGGATTACCTCACGGGGCTCGGGATGGACGAGATCCGTTGCCATGAGCAGGAACTTGTGGCAAAGGCCCTCCAAGGTCTTTTGGCCCGGGACTACGTTGAGATCTATGGACCGCGCGATCCCGAGAAACGAGGTGGGTTGGTGGCCTTCAACCTACGGGGCATCCACCCACACGATGTTGCCACCCTCCTGGATCAGGAGGGGATCGCCATCCGGGCTGGGCATCACTGCGCCCAGCCCCTGCACCGGCTGCTCGGGGTTCCCGCCACCTGCCGGGCCTCGTTCTACGTCTACAATACCTCTGAGGAGGTGGAGATCTTCCTTTCAGCCCTGGATCGGGTCTGGGAGGCATTGGGGAAATGAGCCCTTACAAGGACCTGATCATCGATCACTGGCGCAACCCCCGAAACAAGGGGACGCTGCCGGATCCCGACGTGGACGTCACCGAGGCCAACGTCCTCTGTGGGGACGTGGTACGGCTCCAGCTCAAAGTGCGAAACGGGGCTGTGGAGGACGTGCGGTTCGACGGCCGGGGCTGCGCCATCTCCATGGCGGCGGCCTCGCTCCTCACCGAGATGATCAAGGGCAAGCGCCTGGAGAAAATCCGGCAGATGAGGGAAGAGGAGCTTCTCAATGCCTTGGGGGGCGTGATAAAGCCACGCCTCAAATGCGCCCTCCTTCCGTACTTTGCCCTGAAGAAGGCCTTGGATCAGTTGGAGGCGAAGTGACAGCAAACCTCCGGTTCAGGAAGGCTCCTCCAAACCCGGTACCTTAAACCTGCGTTCCAAGAGAGAGATGATCCCCGCCAGCGTCCAGACCAGCACGATGTAGATCCCCGCCACGATGAGGTAAAGCTCGAAGTAGCGGAAGTTCCGCGCGGCGATGAGGT
>CAYTCK010000047.1:0-8709 GCA_964436445.1 uncultured Thermotogaceae bacterium
TCGAGATCCGAGGGGTGGAACGCCTGGGACCGGATCTCCTTGTGACCGCCTACCCCCAGCCCCGTGGTCCCTAATCCTGCCTCACCCCGCAAGCTCCTCGGCACGGAGGGCCCGGGTGTCACCAGCGATGAACACCGCCATCGCGTATCCCCGTGGCTCCCGCGGGATGGAAGGCAGCCGTCCCCATGCCCACTAGGAGCAGCGCCACCCCAAGGGCGAGATACCCCGAGAACCGGCCAGCGCCAGCGAGAGTCCCATCCTCTCGATGATGAGGGGCATCAACGCCGAGGGGAACCCGCCGTAGCCGCCTTCAGGCCGTGGAGGACGGCTGCGATCCGGATCACGCCACGTTTCCCCTTCACTCCGGGGCGAATATTCCAAACGGGTGACGTGGTTCGTCGCCGGGGTGCGCCTTCCCTATGCTGGGTCGCGATGGGAGCGCGCACGTGGATTAGAACGGGGTGGCAGGTCTACCGAGCCCATTGGAAAAGGATGGCGATAGGGGTGTTGGCGATGGCGGGCTTTTATCTCCTCCTCGCCGCCATGGGGGGCGGGATCACCTACGTCCTCGGCCCCCTGGGGATACCGGAGGTGGGGGAGGAGCTCCCAGCCTGGGCCATCGCGGCGCTCGTGGTCCTGAACCTCACCGTGGGGGTGATGCTGTACCTCGGGTTCTATTACTACACCCTGAAGCTCGTCCGGGGCCGCACCCCGAGCATACTCGGCGATCTCCTCTGCCCCTTCCGCCGTCCCTTGGCGGTGATAGGGGTAGCGGTCCTCTACGCCCTGGCGGTGGCGGGAGGGCTGGCGCTCCTCATCGTCCCCGGGATCGTGGTCGCGCTGGCGTTCTTCTACGCTGGCGTCGCCCTCATTGACCGGAATCTGGGGGTCCTCGAGGCCCTCAGGGAGAGCTCCCGGCTCACCCGGGGCCACCGGCCCACGCTCCTCCTGATGCTTCTCTTCTTCACCCTCGTGGACGCGGCCCTGAAGCTCTCTGTGCTCCTTTTCTTCGCCCTCGTGCCCCTCACGCCCCCACCCGATACGACCACTGGACTCGTCGCGGACCTCCTCTCCCTGTTCGTCATCACACCGTGGGAGGCAGCGAGCTTCATGTGTGCCTACGAGGCCCTCCTTGAGGAGTTCCACCGTCCGGAAGTTCACGCACCGATCTGAATTCCCTGTGGAGCTCGGCAGGCCGCGCTTAAGTGTATGAGAACCCGTCATCTCGCTTGTGTGATATCCATAACTGTAGGGGACTTGAATTTTGATCTAGTTGTTTTGTATACTTCCCCCTGCAAGCCATCCTGGGCCCTGGAAAGGGGCTCGAAAACAAAAAGGGGTGGCCGAAAGGGCAAACCCGGAGTGATCCGGGGGCGCAAAGCCAACGGGCCTCTCTGAGGTGGCCGGGCTGCCGAAGCACCCCTCTGAAAAAGGAGGGGTGATTTTTATGCGTAAGTTCATCTTCTTGGGGTTGATCGGCATTTCCCTTCTTCCCTTTGCCGTTCTGGCGCACACCGGAGGGAGTGCTACGGCCAAGCTCAAGCTCGACGCGGTGATCAACATCTCCGTGACCGACAACTGGGACGATCTCACTATCGATCAAGGGTCCATCGCCGGCTGGGGCGCCGGGACGGTCATAGACTGGGACGATGGGCGGAAGGACATCGAGGTGGTGATAAAGGCCATCACCGACTTCGTCCTCTGGGGTTGCTATTACGCCAAGGAAGGCTCGAACGATGTCGACCCACCCTTCGGGAACGCAAACGACCTCTTGATTCTCTACGATGGCTCGACCGACTATACCCTGAAATACAAGGAGATCACTGATCCCAACGCCTATAACGGCCCCTATAACGAAAACACCTTGACGAAGCTCTACCAGTTCGACGGTGACAACAACATCGGTAATGGCGGAACCAAGATCGATTACGAGGTCAAGCTCAAGCCGGAGAACCTCGGCGATCGTTCTGCGGACGAGGAGATCGATTTCACCATTGTCCTCGTGGTGGAGGATCCCACCACCTGATTATGGCGAGGTTCATGGGGCCAGGGTTGCTTTTTGCGGTGACCCTGGCCCTTTGTTTCGGTTCCCTGGCCGATACCGGGGGGACGGCCTCGGCCTCGTTGCATATCTCCGCTCCAGCTGGCGGTGCCAGCGGCGTGGCCTGCTGTCCCTTCCCGGGACCGATCCCACCTAGGATCTACGTCTCCCAAGAGGTGGACCTCATCCGCGACATCGACGGCGATGGACTCCTCGATCCTGGGGACATAGTGGCATACAGTGCCCTGGTCCGGAGTCTCAGCCCCGAGCCCCTTCGGGGGGCACACTTCGTCGTCCTCTTTTCCCCCCTGCTGGAGCCTATCGTCGAACCGGGGTGGCACCCCTCGGACATCGGCGGCTTCCGGGTGCTGGAAACGAGCCTCCCCGTGATCCCCCCGGGGGGGAAGGCAAGGGTGGGATTCGTCGTCCGCCTTGCGGGTCCGTCGGCCGCGACAGCGGTCTTCTTCCAGGGGGTCGCCTATGGGGACGGATACGCTGTTTACGCCGACGATCCCGGAACCCGCATCGTCCTGGATCCCGTGGGTGTTGCGGTGCGGCAGGTAGCAGGTGGTGCCGCGGGGTTCCTCCCCAGCATTGTTTTCACGAAGAGGGCCCTGGTGGAAGGTGGATCTCACGGGACCCGCCTGGCGGCCCCTGGCGATACGATCGCCTTCTCCATCAGGTGTTCGGCCCTGGGGAAACTGGATCTCTGGGATCTCCTCCCGCCCGGGCTCGCCCTCATACCCGAGTCTCTGGAGCCATCCCGCGCTGAGGTCCACGTACTCGGTGGCCTGACCTTCATCCATGCCACCTATAGTGACAAGGGGGCCATGGAGACTGCCAACCTCCGTTACAAGGCGAAGGTGAACGGACATCCCTCCTCCTTCTTCATCGCCAGCCGGGCCATGGCCGTCCTCCAAGGGGGAGAGATCATCTTTTCCGATGATCCCGATACCCCTTCCCCATGGGATCCAACTGCGATCCTCTTCCCTTGGGGTTCGGAAGAGTGGTCCCCGGAACCCTGGGAGGATGGAAAGTGCTTGGTCCCGGTCCTGGTCCGGGACGGAGCCGGTGAGCGGCTGCGATGGGCGATGTGTGGCCCCACTGGATCTACTGGGGATACAGAGCTCTCCATCCGCTTGATACAGCTGCCGTTGAGGGATATCCCTAGGGGAGGGCTCCTGGGGCTTCTGCGCTCGCAGATCCCGGCCCAGGGGAAGGTTTACGTCCCCGAGATGAACGGGGTACCGGTTTTCGTTCCATTGGACGAGGCGGTGAGTTTCATCGAGGGATTAAGGGGGCCATATTGCGATTACATCTATCTTCCTGTCCTGGTGGAGCTCCAGGGGAGGTCCCAGGTAGAGTTAACGGGAGTGATCACCAATGAAGGTCTCTAGGATTCTGTTGGCTGGTCTCATCGTCCTTTCCTCCTGGATGGCCTTAGCCTCCATCGAGGTGAAGAGCGACCGCGATGCCTACGTCACCTCACTGATGCCAGGCCGCTACTTTCCGCTCGACTTCGATGAGCCTCACCCAGTGAGGAAGATCTGTTTGCCCCCACCCTGGCCCACACCGAAGTGCTATCTTTGGCGTTCCTACATCCATTTCCCCGCGGACGAGATCCCCAAGTGTGTGGGAAGGGCGACCCTGCTCCTCGAATTCACCGAGGCCTTTCCGCCCTGGGGGGTAAGGGTCCAGGTACGGGAGGTGGATTGGGATGGAAGCTATATCACTTGGGACACCCAGCCCCCTCTGGGGCCAGCACGGGGCACCCAGGTCGTGGGCCCTCAGTTGCCCAGGGTGTACAAGTTCGATGTGACGGAGACGGTACAGCGGTTCCTTCGAGGGGCGATATCCAACGTCTCCTTCGCGGTGAAGCTCGCCTCCGAGGGCGGGGGCTGGTGGATACGTCCTGAGTGGGCCTATTTCGTGAAGCCCATACTTGTCCTGGATCCGTGTATCGAGGTCGAGGTAAAGGGCCTCTCGGATTTCGATGTAACCCAGGAGTTCCTGGCCGGCCACCGCTATGCCCCCTTGGGGGAGCTCCACGTGACGGTGAAGGCCTCCGTGCCCTATGAGGTCCGGGTCTGCTATGAGGTAAGTCCGACCCCGTTCCCTCCCTTCTCCGCGGATCCGGTGGATATGGCGTATACCTGGGTGTGGTTCACGGTCCCCTCTTGTCCCAGATACACGAGGCTTCCGGGATTCTCCGGCATCCCGGGAACGGAGAGCTGTACCTACCGGGTGCGGGTGGATTTGGCGGATCTCGGGGACCGAGCTGCCGGGGAAAGTTTTTCCATTACAATCAAGGTGTGGGCGGTGCCCCGTTGAGATGAGGGTCAAATGGATTGTTGCTCTGCTGCTCCTCGTTGGCGGCCTCTGCTCCCTCGCGGATATAACGGTGGCCCCGCTGGCGCTGAAGCTTGGAGTTCATCCCGGGGAGGCCGGGACCGCATCCGTCTCCGTGAGGAACGTCGGCCAAACCGTTGCCGACGTGCGGATCACGCTCCACGACTGGTGGCGCACCCCGGAGGGGAAGCTGGAGGTGCTTCCCCCTGGCAAGCTCGCGGGATCCTGCGCTCCCTGGATCACCTACTCCCCCACCTCCATCCTCCTCAAGCCTGGGGACGCGGCGACCATCACCGTCCACATGGAGGTCCCCGCGGATGCTGTGGGGGATCACTGGGCGTTGCTCCTCGTGGCAGAGTACCCGCCGCCCGAGGAGAGACCTCCCTCCGAGGCGACTACGGGTACCACGCGGATCGTGGTCGCCTACGCGGTGAAGTTGTTGTGGATCGACCCTGTGAACGCGGCTCCGGCAGGGGAGATCCGTGAGGTCAAGGTCTTGGAGACATCCCCGTTGAAGCTCGCCATCCGTTACGCGAACACCGGGAACTGCCACACGATGAATACCGGCACCGTCTCCGTAAAGGACATATTCGGGGAGACGGTAAGGGAGTTTCCCTTGCAGGCCTTTCCCACCCTACCCGGTGAGGAGAGGGTGGTGACGGTGGAGGACCCAAGCGGTGAACCGCTACCCCAGGGCTTTTATTACGTCTTCGTGACCGTGGACTTCGGCGGCGATTACCTGGTACAGGGCGGCGTTCCCCTACGGATTCCTTCTCCTTAGGTGATCTATCCCACTCCCTCTCTTTACCCTTGGGGGGCGCAGGTAAACGGGGACGTGGTGAGCGAATTCCTGGGTCTTCG
This sequence comes from uncultured Thermotogaceae bacterium, assembly GCA_964436445.1. Taxonomy (GTDB): domain Bacteria; phylum Bipolaricaulota; class Bipolaricaulia; order Bipolaricaulales; family Bipolaricaulaceae; genus CAYTCK01. The sequence goes on from CAYTCK010000047.1 coordinate 5,252, forward strand.
GTGGGGCAAGTGTAAGGTTTTTCCTTGCATGCTCTCATGGATTGCATGGACGGGGACGGTCCTCGGCGCCGTGGTTGTGCTTCTTGCTTTCGCCGCTGGCGCGGCGCCGTATGCGGTCCGGGTAACGGCCACCCCACCGAAGACGGCCAAGCCCGGGGATACGGTTACACATGTTTTCACCGTCCATAACGTAGGGGAGCGGGACGATCTCTACGCCCTTGAGCTCGTGGTCCCCGAAGGTTGGGGCTTTTTCCCGAGGCCGGGGACCGTGGCCGTAGGGGCAGGGGAGGCGGAATATGTATTCGTGAATCTCACTGTCCCGGAGACCGCTGCCGCGGGCGCCTATACCGTCTCCCTTCGGGTCGTCTCTCAAGGAAACCCCTCGGTGAGTGCCGAGGCCTCCACGGCGGTGGAGGTGCTTCCCCTACGGCGGTTCGAGTTGGCATGGGTGGAGCGGCCACAGCGGGTCCAGGCGGGGATCGAGGCCCGTGGCGTGTTCTCTGTAACGAACACGGGCAATGTCCCCGATTCCTATATCCTCGAAGTGGAAACCCCCACCGGTTGGGCGGCGTGGCTGACTCCCGGGGAGATCCACCTTCTACCTGGGGAAAGGGGCACAGTGGGCGTCATCATACGGCCGCCGCGAAGGGCTGAGCCAGGGAGGCCTTACGCAATCCTGATAAGGGTCACCTCGGCCCATGAACCGACGCTCGAGCGGACCCTGGGGCTCGCCGGGGAAATCCTTCCTCCTCCTCCGGAACTCGTCTCTGTGAGCGTCTATCCGGAATGGACCTTGGACGTCGGGACGGAGTTAAATGCCGAGGGGGATACCCGTTTCTCCTTGCGCGGTTCGGGGGATATCTCACCCTGGGATCTCCACGTAGATATGGAAGTCGAATATTCCCTGACGGGCCACGGGGAGCTGCGGGCAGCGTGGGAGGGGAGGAACAAAAGCTTCTACCTCCAGGGCGGCTCCATCTCCGGGAGCCTGTTGGGGGTCGGGGGGAAGCCCCTCTTCGGCGGTTCGATCGGGAACAGGACCACCTGGAGGGCCCTTTTCACTCCCACGGTGAAGGGAATCGCCGCCTCTTTAGGGAGCGAAGAGGAGCTCTTGGGTATTGTCCTGGGAAGCGATAGCTCCCGAGGCCTTTCCTTCTCAGAACTCACCGCACGGAGGGGGTTCACGGGAGGCATCATCTTGTGGGGATCCCTCTCGGAAGGGGCCCTTGAGGGAAAGGGGGGGCAGGCGCTGGAGCTGGGTGCCTCCGTATCTCGAGATGACCACCAGCTCGAGGCCACCTGGATTGGGATCGGCCCTGACTACCCATATCACCTCCCCCGCACGGAGCTTGAACTCTCTTGGGACAGTTCATATCCGGTCCCCTTTACGGCATCCTACTTTTTCTCCTCCCTACAGACCCCAGCGGCCCCGGTCTTCACCCACGAGCTCACCTTAGATCTCGCGCTCAAGCATTCCCTGAGCCCGAGGTGGAAATTCGCTTTCCGCCGGCGGTCCGGTGGGACGGGATCCGTGGACGAGGGCCGAGTTCGGACCTCGTTCTCCTTGAAAGGGGAAAGTCCCCTTCCCTGGGGCCTCTCCCTTTCCGCTGATTGGGAAGTGGATCGGGTGTTGTCACGGACTGTCTTCTCCCTCTCCACCGGAGGAAGCATCCGCAAGGATTTCAGATTGGGGAGACTATCGTTGGAGGGGAGCATTACCTCCCGGGTCGGTGGGATGGTGAAAGTCCAAGGGGAGCTTTCGCTGCGATCCAGGTTGGACGCCGTCCCAGGGGACCCCGAGATCGAGCTCAGGATCTCTCAGGAGCGGACAGAGCTGTCCCTCTCGTTCGCGGACCTTCCCGCCGGGGATGGCTTAGCCCAGGGCAAGTTCTCCTACACCTTAAAGGAAGGGCGATCCAGCTGGAAGGCCTCCTTTTCCTTGTCCTTCACCGCTCCCTTCCCTTTGCTCGGTCCCACGAAGGGCATCGTCCGCGGCCGCGTTTTTATCGATAAAAACAGAGACTTCCGCTTCGATCCCGGGGATTCCCCTCTGGAGGGGGTGGTACTCGCCGCCGACGGGGCCCTGGCCGTCAGCGGCAAAGGCGGTGTTTTCGTCTTCCCGTCCTTGGAGCCCGGCGACTATCACATCCTCCTGCAGGAGGTCCCCGAGGGGCTTGCTCCGGAAGGGGCCCTGCCGGTGGTACACGTGGAGGCGGGGAAGGAGGTCTTCGTAAGCATCCCCCTGCGTTCCCGGGCTTGGCTCAAGGGGCTCGTCTTCGAGGACAAGGACCGCGACGGGATCCTCGATCCCGGGGAACCGGGGGTATCCGGGGTGCGAGTTCTGATCCGGGGACCTGTAAACAGGGAGCTCATCACCGATCCATCGGGCTATTTCGTGGCCGAGCTCCCCCCTGGGGATTACGAGGTGCGGCTCCTGGTGGATACCCTCCCCAAGCGCTTCAGCCCCACATCACCCACCGCCATCCGGGTCACCGTGCCGGAGTACGGCGTGGCCGAGGTGCACTTCGGGGCTTATAGGAAGCCAAGGCCTGTGGTGGTGACCTTCGCCCCGCCCCAGGCTGCCTTCACTTACTTCCCCCCATCCCCTGTGGTTGGGGAACCGGTGCGCTTCAGTGGGGCGAAGAGCCGCGCCGTCAATGCCAGGATCGTGGATTACCACTGGGAGTTCCACCTTCGGGAGAAGCACTTCACTGCCCAGGGAAAGGAGGTCACCGTGGTCTTCCCCGTGCCTGGAACCTGGGAAGTGATCCTCATAGTAACGGACTCCAAGGGCCTCATAGCCGCCACAAAGGCCACAGTGGAAGTACGCCCTGCCGGCTGACCCCCTGGTAATAATCGTAATCCCCATCACGGTCGCCTCATCCTCAAAACCGTCGGAGGCAGGTGAGGATGAAGGCCACCAGCGCAAAGCCCCGGAACACCTCCAAGAACGCTTGTGACGCACCTGCAACCTGCGGAACTGTCCCGACCAGGCAAAGAGCCTCTCCACTTTCCACCGCTCCCGGTAGCCCTCTCCCACCCGAAACAGCTTCCCCCGTTTGGCTTGCTTTCTTTTCCGCTCGATCGGGGGGATCATTGGCCGGAATTCCCTTCCCCCTCAGCCACTCCCTGAAGCCCCGGCTGTCGTAGGCCTTGTCCGCCATCTTCAGGTCTCTGCCGGGGACACCCTCGCCTACAGGGCACCTTCACCCTCCCCAAGGCGTCCAAAGCCAACGTCAGCTCATGAGGTCGAGCGTTGGCAAAGAGGCAGCCCAGTTGGGAGTCAATTCCCATCAGCTACCACCAGCTTCGTCCCTTTTCCCCTCTTGGTGACTTTTTTGCCGGGATGAAGCTCCCATACGGAAAGGCCCGGGACCGCTTAACCTCCATGGGAAGCAGAGCCCTCTAGATCCGCTCCCGGGTGCCATCCCCCTCCCATTGGTATAGCCTCCTCCAAC
>CAYTCK010000048.1:0-8703 GCA_964436445.1 uncultured Thermotogaceae bacterium
CGTAGACGATGAGGTTTGCGGGATCACCGGCCACCTCGGGATCCAGGTTGTTCATGAGCATCCTTAAGGCCGCCTCCTGCCCCCATCCTTTACAGGAGAGCGCTGTCCCTCTGGGCGCCCGTACAACCCGCGCGCCTACCTTGTCGCCCATTGGCCCTCCCCTCCTTTTTTCAGGATTTCAGCAGGATTTTATAATTCCGCAAGCCAAAAGGGACAAGGCCCTCAGGGATACCAGAGGGTGGCCCTCGTCTCCGGAAGCTTGAGCACCTGGTGCAGGTTAAGTCCCTGATCGAAGTTCACCTCCAAGGGCCTTATATCCACCATCTTCCCGCCGATCACCAATCCGATCCTCTCAGGGGAAGCCGCTCCCTCCCGGTACCAGAGGATGAGTTCCTCGAGGGGCTCGGGGAGGTCCCGGATCTCCAGGCGCCAGACCCCAGCGAGAGGGGGGAGGATGGGGGGCAGGAGGACTGGGGAGAGTTGGGGAGGGGGACTCCCCCCGAACCCCAAGAGCCCGAGCTCCGGGTACCGCCACAGCTTCCCCCAACCCTCTCCCAAGACCTCCCGGGCCGCCCGCACCACTCCGGGCATCCTCCCCAACCGGGGAATATCTCCCTCGGGGAAGGACCGCACGAAGCGTATCCCTCCTCCCCAAGGGCGGTAATGGGTGAGGATCCCCCGCCGATAGGTGAAGATCTGACCCGAAAGCTCCCGGGGCGAGGTGAACTCCAGGCGGAACACCGCTTCCCCGGGGAGGACGGCGATCCTCAGACCCACAGGTTCCCCCTCCCATCCGGAGATAAGCACCGTGGCCTCGATGTCCTGGTGGGCGGCGAGTTGGGAGACCATGGCCCGGAGCTCTTGCAGAGCTGGGTTCCCCAAGAGGGTGGACCAGTCCAGCGAGAGGAGCCCCCCGAGTCCCGCCACCAACAGCGCCAGGATCAGGGGCCAGAGTTGCATCAGACCTCCGGGGCCTTCCCCCCGTACTTCTCCCGGAGGTAGCGGTCGATGGCCTTGGCGGCCCGGCGGCCAGCGCCCATGGCGGAAATCACCGTGGCCGCCCCGGTGACGATGTCCCCGCCTGCGAAGACGCCTTCCCGGCTTGTCCTTCCCTCCTCGTCGGCCACGATCGTTCCCCGCGCGGAGACCCTAAGCCCCGATGTAGTACGGGGGACCAAGGGATGGGGTCGATTGCCGACAGCGATAATGGCCGTGTCGGTCGGGATCGTGAAGTTGGAACCTTCGATGGGTATTGGACGGCGCCTCCCCGATTCATCCGGCTCCCCAAGCCGCATCCTGATACACTCGATCCCTGTTAGGTGTCCGTCCTTCCCAAGGAACCTCAGCGGGGCGGAGAGGAACTCGAACTCCACCCCTTCCTCCTTGGCATGTTGGATCTCCTCGAGCCGAGCTGGCATCTCCTTTTCCGTCCGTCGGTAGAGGACTAGCACCCGCTCCGCGCCCAAACGCAGGGCGGTTCTGGCAGCATCCATTGCCACGTTCCCCCCGCCGATGACTGCTACGCGCTTCCCGACCTTTATCGGGGTGTCATACTCCGGAAAGCGGTAAGCCCGCATGAGGTTCACCCGGGTGAGGAACTCGTTCGCTGAGTAAACCCCCACCAGCCCCTCCCCGGGGATGCCCAAAAAGCGGGGGAGCCCAGCACCGGTACCCACAAACACAGCATCGTATCCCGCTTCAAAAAGGTCGTCTATGGTCATGGTTTTGCCGATGACCACATCCAGCACGATTTCCACTCCCAGCCGTTTGAGGTTCTCCACCTCCGCCTTAACGATCCTTTTTGGAAGGCGGAACTCAGGAATGCCGTACATCAGGACCCCGCCAGGCTCATGCAAGGCCTCGAAGATAGTGACCTGGTGTCCCATCCGCCTGAGGTCAGCGGCGCAAGCGAGCCCGGCCGGCCCTGAACCCACCACCGCCACTTTGAAGCCCGTAGGCTCGCCCACCTCAGGGAGTTCTACCCCGTGTTCGAGCTCCCAATCAGCAGCGAACCGCTCGAGCCTGCCGATCGCCACTGGCTCGTACTTGCGCCCCAAAACGCAGGCACCCTGACACTGTGTCTCCTGTGGGCACACCCGCCCGCAGATCGCAGGGAGGAGGTTGGACTCCTTGATGGTAGCGATTGCCCCACGGAAGTCCCCTTCGCGGATTTTCCTTATGAACCCCGGGATGTCGATGCCCACCGGGCAAGCCTTGATACACGGTGGGTTCTTGCACTGCAGGCATCTCGAAGCTTCCTCCATCGCCTCCTCCGGGGTGTAACCGTAGGGTACCTCGTCGAAGTTGTGGATACGTTCCTTGGGGTCTTGCTCCCGCATCGGTACCTGTTTAGGCTTGATCATCGCTCCCCCTCTTTCGTCCTCCCCAGATAACGTTCCAAGGAACGCTTTTCCTCCTCACGGAAAGCGGAGAGACGCGCAAGCAGCAGATCCCAATTTACCTTCGTCCCGTCGAACTCCGGGCCATCGACGCAGGCGAACTTCGTTTCCCCGCCGACCTCCACCCGGCAAGCGCCGCACATCCCCGAGCCATCGACCATGATCGGGTTGAGGGAGACGGTGACCGGTACCTCGTTCTCCTGGCAGACAAGCGAACAGAACTTCATCATAACGGCCGGTCCGATCGCCCACACGTGGTCCACCTCTCTTTCCGCCAGAAGCTCGCGCAGGGGGTCCGTCACCACACCCTTGCGGCCGAAGCTCCCATCGTCGGTGGTGACGAAAAGCTCGTCGGTCACCTCCTTGAGGCGATCGAGCCAGAAAAACAGCTCCTTGGCGCGAGCCCCGGCAATCCCTATCACACGATTCCCTGCCTCTTTCAGCGCCCGAGCGATGGGGTAGATCGGGGCGATCCCCACCCCACCGGCCACACAGATAACGGTCCCATAGCGGCGGATCTCCGAGGGCGTCCCCAAGGGTCCAACTACATTGAGGATGCAATCACCAACACCATAACGCTCCCCCATCTCCTTCGTGGTCTTCCCTACCTCCTGGACCACCAAGGTAATCGTCCCCGCTTGGGGATCCCAATCGGCGATGGTCAAAGGGATGCGCTCCCCTCTCTCGTGGAGTCTGATGATGACGAACTGACCGGGCTTGGCCGCTTGGGCGATTAAGGGCGCCTCGATCCGGTATGCTTTTACATTGGGTCCCAGGATCGTTTTGGAAAGTATTTTGTACATGGCTCCTCCTTTTCCTTCCGAAGGAGGATTGTCGTTATGAGACCCTTATGTTGCAACAGACAACCAGTTAGAATTGGGGAAGATGTATCTCTACCTGGAGACAGACGGGAGGATCTACACTGTCCGGCGCGGGGGGAGGATCGCATTGCCCCGCTTGGGGGAGGACATCCCATTCCCCTACCGGATACTTCATCACCTCCCTTGGTGTGGCGAGGGGGTGGCCCTGGGGAAACCCATCTTGAAGGAGCATCCCCGGGACTGGATTGGGAAGGATGAGGTCCCCCTCCTCCCAGAGGCCGAACCCTGCCTGCGGGAGACAGTGCACCGCTCCATGCCCCGGGCCGTGGCCGAGGGGATCTGGGAGAGGGGTGGGGAGATCCTCTTGGTTAAGGCCTCCCGGGGGCTGACGAAGGGCCTCTGGTCCCTGCCCGGGGGGTTCCTCTTCTTCGGTGAGTCTCCCGATGAAGCAGTGAAGAGGGAAGTCGAAGAGGAACTCCGAGTCCCCTGCCGGGTGGGGGAGCTCCTGGGGGTGAGGGCCAAGGTGGGGGAACACACAGGTTTCCACTGGTTGATCTTCTTCTTCCGGGTTGAGCTCCTCGGGGAGCCGGATCCCGACCCCGATGAGATAGCCGAGGTGAGGTTCTTCCCCAAAGAGGAGGCGGCCATGGCCTTGAGCGACCCGACCATGGCCGCCTTCCTACGGGAACTCTACCGTCCCTGAATCAGCGCAGATCGATCCCGGCGGACACCGTGAACTCCTGTGTCCAACCCGGGGCCCCTTCCGTACGCTCCAGGGCCACCTGGAAGGTGATCCGCCAGCCGTGGACGTTGAGGTTCAGGTCGAAGACAGCGCTCTGCCTTCCCGCAGTTCCCAAGCCCCCCTCGCTGAGGGCGTAGACGTAGTGCTCCAGGGTGTATTTGGCGGCGAAAGAGGCTGTGTCATTGATCTCGTAGTCGTACGTTCCCGCCAGGGAGAGGTTATAAGCGCCTTTCCACGGGAGGGAAGCAGAGGCGCTGGTCCTGATCAAGAGCTGGGAGCGAGGCTCCGGGGCCATGGCCCAATCGGCGGAGAGGTCCAGGACCGGCGTCCTTTCCTCGCCGGCTGGGACCAGGACCACGTATCCCACACCTGCCTGAAGGGCACCGCCGCAGAACCTCTTCCGGCCGGTCTCCTTTATCCGTCCCTCGATGTCCAGGATCGCCTTTGCCCCCAAGGTCACTCCAGCATCGTTCTGGATGAGCTCCTGCACCTTGGCCACAAGGTCGGCGAGTTTCTCGTACTCCATCCTCCGTCCGATCTCCTTGGCCACGGCCATCAGGGTCTCGTCGGAGAGCGAATTGGGAATAGCTCCCATCCGCAGGAGATCCTCCTCGATGAGCATGGCCTTGGCCAAGGGCGTCACATCGGTGAAGCGGCCGTAACCGACCCCGCCCCGGACCTCGAGCCTGGGTGAGCGGTACTGGCCGGACCAGCTCCCCTGGAATCCCCCGAACCCGAAGAAGGGCTTTTGCTCCTGGAAGTAATAACGGTACGTCCCTGTGAGGTCGATCCCGGAGCTCACGGTGCGGAAGCCGCTCAGGCCAAAGGTGCCGCTCCCCAAGAGGGAGAAACCTTGGGACGGGGAGTTGTAGATATGGGTGTAGGTGAGGGAGATCCTCCCGGAGTTATCCTCGATTCCCGGTTGGGAGGGATCGTCCAGGTAGTGGTAAGTGAAGGAGAGCTTCGCCTTCACGAGAAGCGTTTCCGGCGTCTGGTAGTCACACAGAGAAAGCGGTGCTGCCAAGGCCAAGGAGGCAATACCCAAGATCCCAACCAAAACCAAAAATGTACTGCGCACCATCGTGATCACCTTCCCTTTCCACGAAATTTTGAATCCGAATCTATTATAACGTGGGCAAACGTAGCGACACGCAGGTGGCTCCTGGAGCGGGGGACTAAGTCTCACGGCTCCGGGAAGAGACGGTGAAGGCGCCGCAAGGCCTCCAAGCGCTCGCGCCTCCCCGTCTTCGCCTGGAGGATCGCCTTCCGGAGTGAGGCGATGGTCTTGTCGTAGGTGGCCCGATCCACGGGGTAGGGGGTCCCGTCTTTCCCCCCGTGAGCGTAGGCGAACCGAGCCGGGTCCCGGATAGAGGCCGGTGCTCCCCAGATGAGCTCCGAGACCAACGCCAGCGCCCGCAGGGACTTCGGCCCCAGACCCGGCGTGGCCAGCACCTCCTGGAAGTCCCGTGGCGCCCGCTCGTAAAGGGAAAGGAGGACCTTCCGCATCCCCCTGGGGCTTAAGTCGGCCGGGGAAACGATCCGATGACGGTGGGGCATAACCAGCGTGGGGATCCGCCGAAGCTCTTCCAGGGTCTCCTCCGGGGGCCGGGCCACGAGCTCCGGGATCGTCTCCCGGGCCGGGGCCGCTTCCCTTGCTACCAAGTTCAGGACCTCCCGGCGCTTTTCTCCCACCACCGCCTTGTGTGGTTCCTCCACGAAACTCGAAAGCCCCTCCGAGATCCAATGGTAACGTCGGGCCATGCGGGTTGTGGGGTCCATCCCCTGCTGGACCACGCACCATCTCCCCTCGCGGTCGAAGAAGAGGGCGTGATGATAGAGCTGGTAGCCGTCCTGGAGGCAGGCGGAGTCTACCTTGGCGGTCATCCTGGAGGCGTATACCAGGGGTTCGGGTTCCAACGCCACCGCGGAGGCCAGCTTGGCGATCTCCTCGGGGGTGCGGCGGGAGGCTGCCCCTTTCCCCCCGGCGGCGAAGAGGCCGAGTTCCGGGCCCACGCGCTTGAGGGCCTCCTTCAGGGCGCCACAGGTGGTCGTGGTGAGACCGCTCGAGTGCCAATCGAACCCCAAGAGGCATCCCAAGGCCTGGAACCAGTGGGGATCGGAGAGTCTTTCCAGTACCCCCTTAGTGCCGAAGGCATCAGCCAGCGCCCAGAGGATGGCCTCCGAAAGCGCCACCATCCTTCGGAAAAGCCACCTGGGCGCCTGTCCCCAGTGGAGGGGAAGATCCGCGGTTCCGGTCCTCCTCATCCCTGAAGATTCTCCCCCAGTGACCAGGCTCCACAAAGCGATCTTACCGCCGTCCAGGAGGCCTTGTGGGGAGTAGTCCACTCCAGTTACACTCCGGCAGCATGCTGCGCCGGGAAATCACCGCTTACCTGGATGAACTCTTCCCGCCCGCTTTGGCGGAGGAATGGGACCATTCCGGCCTCCAGGTGGGGGATCTTTCCCTGCCTTGCCAGAGGGTATTGGTGGCGTTGGACTTCGACCTCTCACTGGTGGAGGCGTTGGCCGGGGTGGACCTCCTCATCACCCACCATCCGCTCATCTTTCGGCCCTTGAAGGAGATCCGTCCCGAGACCTCCCTGGGGAAGAAGATCGCCGCGCTGTTGCGTGAGGGAGTGGCATGTTACGCGGTGCATACACCCTATGATTCCGCCCAGGGGGGAATGGGGGAGAGGCTCGCGGGGATCCTCGGCCTTAGGAATACAAGGCCCGTAAAGCCCAGGGGAAAGCTCTACAAGCTCGCCGTGTTCGTCCCCCCCGATCACCTGGACCGCGTGGCCGATGCCGTCTTCTCAGCAGGGGCGGGGAAGATCGGCCGCTACGGCCGCTGTTCCTTCCGCATCGAAGGGACCGGGACCTTCCTTCCCGGGGAGGGGACGCGCCCATATATCGGGGAGCCCGGGAGGGAAGAGCGGGTGCGGGAGGTGCGCCTCGAAACGATCGTCCCCGGGGAGAGGCTTTCGGCTGTGGTGAAAGCCATGTTGGGAGCCCACCCCTATGAGGAGGTGGCATACGATATCTACCCTTTGGAGCTCCGGGATCACCGTCACGGCTTGGGGCGAGTGGGGATGCTTCCCGAGCCGGAAAGGGCCGAGGACGTCATCCGGCGGTTCGCGGATGCGATAGGGGCTCGGAGCCCCATGGTCTATGGGAGCGCGGGGAAGGAGGTCCGGCGGGTGGCGGTGTGTGGGGGGGCCTGTGGGTCCCTCTGGCACGAGGCCCTCGACAAGGGGGCTCAGCTCTTCCTCACAGGGGAAATAGGTTACCACGATGGCCTCGCTGCCGCAGAAGAGGGGCTTGTGGCCGTGGCCCTCGGCCACCGGGAGACGGAGAAGGTGTTCGTGGACCACGTGGCGGAGCTCCTGCGGAGGAGGTTTCCCGAGATCGAGGTGGTGACCCCATGAAGGAGGATCTCCGCCGTCTCCTCGCCCTCTACGCCATCGACCGGGAGATCCAGGAGACCCGAGGGCGCATCCGGGGGCTAGAAAGGGAGATCTCCCACATCGAGTCCCGGATGGAGGCCGAGGAAAAGGCCTTCGCTCAGCGTGTGGAAGCCCACAAAAAACTGCGGCACCGGGCGACGGAGAAGGCCTTGGAAGCCGATGAGATGGACGAGAAGATCCGCACCTACCAACACAAGCTGGAACACGACATCATCCCCTACAAGGAGATGGAGTACCTCAAGGAGCAGGTGGAGCTCCTCAGGTCCCGAATCGACCAGGTGGAGGAGGAGGCGATCCGTCTCATGGAGGAGGCCGAGGCCGACGCCCGCAGGCTCAGTGAGGAGGAGGAGGCTCATAAGGCCCGCTTGCGGGAACTGGAGGAGGAAAAGCGGAAGCTGGAGGACAAGATCGCCGAACTCGAGGGGCATCTCAAGGAACTGGAAGGTGAACGCCAGCTGGCGGCCGCGGCGGTGCCAGCTCACCTCCTTTCCCATTACCAGAGGCTCTTGGAGATGTACTCCGACCCGGTTGTTCCCATCGTGGGTGGGACCTGTGGCGGGTGCCACCTCAATATCTCCCAGATCACCCTGGATCGGGCCCGTCAAGGGGAGGTGGTAACCTGCGACAACTGCTCCCGCTTCTTGTACTTGGAATCGGCGCTATAAACCTCACAGCTTCCGAGGCGCTCCCCCGGTCCCTGGGGAGGATCAGCGACTACGGCCAGACCCTGGAGCGGGCTCAACGGGAGCTCCTCTCCCGATATATCGCCGAGTTGGATGAGGCCGGGGTGCGGCTTTTCTATCTCGCCAGCTGGCGGGATCCCTTCGGCGATCCTCATGTCTACGCCCAGGAGATATTCCGGGCCTGGGGCCTCGGGGACAGGGACCTCTTGCTCGTCTTCCTGCGGGTTAGGGGACGGAGCTGGCGTGTGGTGTTCCGACCCGGCGCTGGCATCCTGAACCTCCTCCCAGAGGAGAGACTCGACGCCTTACGGCGCAGGGCCGAGGCTGACGCCGCCAGGGGCCATGTGGCACGGGCTGTCCTGGAGACCGTCGAGGGCCTTCTGGAGACAGTCCGTGGTGGGAGCGAGGCCCGAGGGCGGAGCCCTCCCTGGGTCCTCATCTGGGGAGCTCTGGGATTCCTCTACCTCCTCCTGCGGTGGCTGCGGGCCATCCGGGTACGGAGGCATTGGCTATAATTGAAGAAGCCGGGGAGAGGGCTAGGGGGCCGCGGGGACCGTCGAGGTCCCCGAGGAAGGTCCGGACTCCGCAGGGCAG
>CAYTCK010000049.1:0-8311 GCA_964436445.1 uncultured Thermotogaceae bacterium
GAGGTGGAAGGGGACGTCCCCAACGTGGTCTTCCCCGAAGGCGTGGTGGTCATCGGGGATGAGTTGTTGGTGTTCTACGGGGGAGCCGACAAAGTGTGCTGCATGGCCCACGTCAGGGTCAGGGATCTCCTCGATCACCTGTTGTAACTGGAAGTTTCGGTGTTTAGGAAGCGCGGGAAGGGGTGTATAAGGCCGCTTGCAGCCATCTCGCGGATGATCCTCGCCACCGTGGGACCGGCGGTGTTCCCGCCCCAGGTAGGCCGGGGCCATGAGGGTTCGTCATAGACCACGAGGATCACGTACTCCGGAGCATCCCAGGGGAAAAAGGCCGCCATGGCCCCCATTATCTTCTCTTGGGAATACCCTTTGCCGGGCACTGCCTTCTGAGCGGTGCCCGATTTCCCCGCCACCCCGAAGCCTGGTACCTCGGTGTGATGCCCTGTGCCTCCAGGCATCGCCACGGCATCCCGCAAGATACGGCGCATTGTGGCACAAGCTTGGGGCGAGAGGATCCTCTTCGGGGAAGGTGATTTCCCCGCGAGCAGGTGCAGCTGTGGCAACAGGCCATCGTTCGCGATGGCAGCGAAGGCCCTGGCGAGCTGCACACCGGTCACTGCCACCCCTTGGCCGAAGGAGATGGTGGCGAGCCGCACACGGGTCCATTTCTCCGGTGGGTCCAACTTCCCAGGGGATTCACCGGGGAGTTCTATCCCAGTGCGCTCCCCGATCCCGAAGCGCCGCAGATACTCGTAGGTCCGCTCCTTCCCCAGTCGCAAGGCCACTTGGATGAGGACGGTATTTATCGATTGGATGATCCCCCGGGCGAAGGTCACGGTACCGTAGGAGTGCTGGGCGGCATTGGCGATAGGCACACCGTCCACCATGTAGGGCGAGTTCCCGCTGAAGAGGTCATCGGGGTGGACCACGCCCTCTTCCAAGGCCGCTGTCCCCACCAAGGCCTTGAAGGTGGAGCCGGGCTCGAAGGGGTCGGTGATGGCCCAGGGGTGAAGGAGAGCGGGGTCCTCTCCCTTCGGTGACCAACGCGGGGCCTGGGCCAAGGCCAGGATCTCCCCGGTGCGCGGATCCAAGACCACGGCAAGCCCCCGGCGGGCCCGGAAGTGCCCTAGACCCCAGTCCAGGGACTGGGCACAGATCTCCTGGATACGGGCGTCCAATGTGAGCTGAAGATCCGTTCCCTTCTCGCCGGCATCCTCTACCCATAGCTCGTAGACAACACCATCTCTTCCCCTCACCAACCGCAGCCTTTGGGGTTTCCCCTTGAGATCACGGTCGAAACGGTACTCCAAGCCCTCAAGCCCCTCCCCATCCACGCCCACTACCCCCAGGAGATCGATGGCCTGATAGCCTTGGGGATAGGCCCGCTTCCAGGTGTCGAAGAAAAGGAGACCTCGGATGTCCATTTCCTGGGCCTTACGCCGGAGCTCCTCCCCCAGGGATCTTTCCACCCGGCGGGCGATCCAGGTGAAGTAGCCCTCTCGGTATACCTTCGAGGCCGCCTCGGAGGGTTCCATACCCAAGAGGTCCACCAGAAGATCCACCAGGAGTTCGGGTTTGGTCATGTGGAAGTTGTCCAGGGCGATGTCGTAGGCGGGCACGTCGTAGGCCAGAGCGATGCCGTTGCGGTCCAGGATACTTCCCCGTCTGGCTGGGACCTCCACCACCTCCTCTTGGATCCTCTGTGCCAACTGGGCCCAGTGGCGGTGTTCCACTATCTGTATCTGGAAGAGTCGGGCCACTACCGCCAACGCGCCGAGCCCCAAGAAAAGGAAGACCCCGACTGCCCGCTTAAGGGCTAGATCCCTCATGATCGAGATAGATGTAGATGGTGTGGTCCTCATCGAAGGGGGCCATCCCCAATTCCCGGGCCTTACGCCGCAGCCGCTCCGGGGAGAAGGCTTGGCTCACCCGGTATTCCCAGGAGAGGATCTCCTCTCGAAGCTGTTGGACCCGCAGGGTCACCTGGGCCAGCCGGGACCTGAGGAGGATCACCTGGGAATTGAGCCAGAGATAGAGGAAGAGCATCCCGGCCACAAAGACAATGGCCAGACCCGCCACAACCCATCCATAGCCCCGGCGATACACGCCCACAGGGCCATCCTAATCCCCTCTGTTCCCACCGAGGAAGACATCCCTTCCCTCCCCGGGGGAAGGGGATCACCTCACGGCTCAGCGGGGCCCGAGGTGCAGTTCATAAGGGGGACTCCAAAGTCCTCGGGCATCCACGAGATAAAGCTCCAACACCACCTCAGTTGGGGTCTTCAATGCCACCGAGAAGAGAAAACTGCCCCTCCTTCGCCCGTACACCCCCAAGGGAAAGTCGAACCCCGGTCTCACCAAGATGTCGGTTTTTCTCCCCTGGATGACTCTCAACACCGCCCGGGAGACATTGGCGTCGGCATCAGTGAAGAAGACGGAAACATACTGGGTGCGGCCGACTTTGACCTGGGAGCTGTAGGCAACCCTCGTGATCCGGGGCCGCAACCCCAGGAGTTCCCCCAGGTTCCAGTGAACAACATCCCCCCTCTCGGAGACCGTGAGGAAGCCATCCGTTGAGAAAGCTCCCAGTCTCAAGGGCGCAGCGTGGCTCAACACCGCCACGGGATACCCTTGAGGCAGTTCCCAGAGCCTGGCCGTGGCATCCAGGGAAACGGAGAGGAGGTACTTCCCGTCCGGGGAAACGGCGAGATCCCAGACGGCAGCCCTGTGACCAGGGAGTTCCCGCAACGTATCCGCCGCCGGATCCCAGAGGAAGACCCGCCCCCTTTCCCCACCGGCGACGACGAGCCCCGCTCCGGGGACGAAGCTGAGGGACCAAATCCCCTCTCCAACCTGTTCCTCGATGGGCTGCCGCCGCGCGGAAAGGGGGAAGAGGACGAGCCCATCCGAGGTGCCGACGGCCAGGGACCGTCCGTCCGGGGAAAAGGCCACGGACCAAACCTTATCCTCCAAATGGGCAATGAAGGTTCGTTCCCAAAACCTCGTATCCCAGACGGAGACATCCCCGTCCCAGGAGGAGGTGGCGAGGGACAACCCATCGGGAGAGAAAGAAAGCCCCCAGATATAGCCATTGGTGGCCTGGAACCTCTCTTTCACGACAACATCGGGGATCTCCACGACCACGACTGCACCGGTGGACGTGCCGCATGCCAACAGGTTCCCTCCCGGAGAGAAGGTCAGGGCCCAGGGCGTTCCCTCCTCCACTACCTTCCCCACGGCCTCGAGGGTCGGCGACGAATAGACCACGATGCCCCCGCTGCGGCTCACAGCCAGCAAGCCACCGTCCGGGGACAAAGCGGCGTTGTAGATCGCCCCGATTTCCCCCAACTCCTCCTTCTGGGCGAAGCCAAAAAAGGACACTATGAAAATCCAGACGAATAGCCCCCAAAGCTTTGCTTTCATCCCTTCACCCCTCCTCCGGCGTTGTTTTCAGCTGCTTCAAGGTTTCCTCCACCCTCTGTAGAACCTCGTCCGGCGGAGCCCCTTCGGCCGTGGCCTCGATGCGTAACTGCAATCGCACTTTTGCTCCGGCCTTGAGCAGCGGGACCAGGACTCCCCGGGCGAGGTCCGATAACCTCTCCCCAGCCAAATCTACCTGCCAGCTCACCTCCCAATTACCCCCTGCAACAGGGGTCCTTTCCGGAGGGTGCTCTTCCGGCTCCGATACCGGCTGGCGACGTTTCCCCTCCCATGGCCCAGGGGACTTGCCCCCTGGAACATGGGTTTCCGTAGGCGTCTCCGGGATAACCCGGGACAACATAGCCCCTTCCAACGCGGCCCTGGAGAGCGACCTTCTGTACACGAGCTCCCCGTCGGCCTTTCTCAGGGCGAAAACTCCCTCCCTTACCCCTCGGATGACGGCGTCCTCCAGCACCCACCTTCCCAATGGAACGGGGAATCCGGGGTAGCGGAAGAAGGCAGCGTAGATCTCTTCCAAGGGTTTCTCAAGCTCGTTCTCCCCGAAAGCTTTGAGGAGTTGTCTGGGAGCAATGCCCTCCAGGAGGAGCTCCTTATCTCCCAAATATTCCCGCACCTTCTTGCTCAAAGGTCCCCGTTCCCCCACCGTGGCAAGTCCCAGATCCTCTTCCCGGAGGCCGCCTTCTTTGGGGACGAAGAGGTGACGGTACGTGCTCAAGACCCGCTCCGGTATGTCGAGCTCTGTGGAACGGATTTCGTGCTCAAGCCTTTCGCGGTCCGCCTCGGAGAGGCTGTTGAAAAGGGTACGATCCCTCTGAATTGCGTAAAGAGCCAGTTTCCTTTTCACAGCCTCCCGGAGTCTCTCCAGTCCAGCGGGATCCGGTGCCAAGACGAAGATAGCGTTTCGGTTCACCCGGTACTTCGAGCCACATTTCTCCATGAGTTCCCTGACGAAGACTCTCCTTTTCTCCTCCTTTTCGTCCGCCACCTCCGGCGGGAGAACGGCCAACACCGGCTCGGGCTTGTCGGGAACATCCTCAGAGGATTCCGGGAAGGGGACCACCTTGAGGTCCTTGCCCATATGCCTGCGGACGGCATCGCGGAGCTCCTCGGACACCTGTTCGGAAGTGATCTGCATCTCCTTGTCCACGATCACGCCGTTCAGGTTGGGGGTTTTGTGGAAGAAGTAGAGCCCTTCCTCCTCGTGTAGGTACCACAGCCTCGCCTCGTCCCGGAGCTTCCGCAATGTGTCACCGATGAGGGCCATGGGGAACTCTGGCTGCCAAGTGGCGAGCTTCAGCCGGGCCACAGGAACCCCTTGCCGTTTCCCGCCGCTGAAGGAATAGAGGAATATCGCCGTGGCCAGGCCCGATGCCAGCTGGTAAGGGGCGAACTCCCCCATCTGGCCGTCCAGCATCTGGGCCTTGGCGTTGGTGTCCACGATGTCCGCGGCGATAACTGAACTGTAGGCCGATTCGATGTATCTCAGGAGCTCCTCTTTTATCCCAGAGTTCCTCAAGTTC
This sequence comes from uncultured Thermotogaceae bacterium, assembly GCA_964436445.1. Classification (GTDB taxonomy): domain Bacteria; phylum Bipolaricaulota; class Bipolaricaulia; order Bipolaricaulales; family Bipolaricaulaceae; genus CAYTCK01. Next base: position 4,959 of record CAYTCK010000049.1, read on the forward strand.
ACGTGTGATGGGTGTATCAAGGCCGCAGCATGGCCGGAGCCGTAGAGATCAGAGACCACCAGTGCCAGTAGCCTCAATACGCCCCGGGTACGTTGGAAGTTGGGAAGTGTTCCCCACCGTTCGAACAGGAGATCAATGAGCTCGGGATGGAAGGGATAAGAGCGGAGCATCTTCTCCTTGTACTGTGGTTCCTTAGCCCAACGTGGGATGTCCTCCCCCTGTTTTTGATACAGCTCCCAGTATCGCTCTACGGTGGTCTTGGCAGCGTCCGGGTCCTTTATATCGCGGAAGAGCCTCCGGCGAACTACCTCATAGATCTCCAGCCCCCTCACCGGCTCGTAGACTTCCTCCATGCGCCCGAAGATCCGTTCAAGCTGGTTCAATGCCCGTTCGCCTTCCTGCCCATAAGGAGCGCTTGAGGGCAGGGTGGCCACCAGCACGCCGTTGGGCAGGGAAGAAAGGGTTTCAGTGAGCTCGTGGAAGAAGCTGAGCACCTGGGACTGATACACCCGGGCGGCTTCCAGGTTGCCCCCAGAGGTTTTCACCTCCTCGGGCTTGACACACCGGGCAACGTACTCGGCGATCTCGTCCATGAGGATGAGGACTGGTCTTTCGCCCAAAAGCCGTCGGAGCACCTCCCGACCGGGACTCACCCGTTCCTGGTCGTGTTCCGCCACGAGCTCGTAACGGCCGAGCTGTTCCCCAATCTCCCCCCAGGGAGTCTTTCCCTTCAGGGGATCAGCGTGGGTGCCCACGAAGACCACAGGGTCCAAGCTGGGGATTTCCTCCACCCCGGCTTCCTCCAACACCGTTTCCACGAGGCCGAGTTCCCGACACTCGTTCCCGGAGCGAAAGAGGTGGTAGAGGGCGATGAGGCTATGGCTTTTTCCGCCGCCGAAGGGCGTTTGGAGCTGGATCACTGGTTTCCCGCCTTTACCCGCGAGGCGCCGCAAGACATCAACGAGAAGCTTCACTAGGCCCTCGGTGGGATAGGTCTTTTTGAAAAAGAGACCTGGATCGCGGTATTCCACGGGGCCGACGTCGTTCTTGACGTTGGCCAGATCCGCCATGAAGGTGTATTCGTCCAACCGTCCCTTGCGGATGTCCTCGTGGGGAACCGCTACATCCCGCCACGGCCTAAGCAACCGCCACCTCCTAGTAGCCCAGTTTCAAGTGTTCCGCCTCGGCTCGTTTGGGCCAGCCGCCCAACAGGCCCTGTAACAACCGGCGTTCATCATCCCCTTCCGGGAGCACATCGGCGATGGCCTGGGCCAACGCCCGAATGGACTCCTCCGGATAGCCACATCCCTTCAAGTGCTCCTGTAAACCCGTCCGGTCATTGCGTTCCCAGAGCAAAGCGGCCTTGTGCACTACATCCACCATGTTACCCGCCTTTTCGCGTTCCAGGAACTCCCGAGACCTTTCCTTGGCCCACAAAAGCCGCACGTATCCTTTCTCCTTGCGCACGAACCCATCCCGTCCCCAATGTCTCTCCATCTCGAAGCCGATGCTTTGGGCGAGTTTGCGGGCCTCATCGAAGGGAACCCTGGCCCGCCCATAGGTGCTGCGCCAGAGGAGGTAAAACCGTCCCTCATTGTCCACGGTGCCCGGCTTTCCCTTGAGCAACCGCTCCAGGGCGAATTCGCTCACCACCCGGTGTACGTATTTCAGGAGCTCGGGAACGGTGACCTCCTGGCCGGAGAGCTTTTCCACACGGGCGTATTTACCGAAAGCCTCCACCGCCGGGCCGATGGCGCTCATGAAGAAGTCGGCTCCCCGGATGCCCTCATCCCAGAACTGGGCGAGTTTCTCCCGTACGTTCCGCTCTATCTCCTCCCTCACTTTGGGGAACTCGCCCACCTCGTCCCTCATGCGCTTCCGACAGACCATGTAAATAGACGAAGCCAACGCCGCCGATTCCTGTGCCCTGAGCCGTTCCCTCATCTCGGTGTGTACGGGCCAGGAAGCGGTGAGGTAAAGTCCGGCCCGGAGTAACGCCTGGATCACCGTCTCCCAAGCGCTTGTGGTTTTGTGCGCGAAAACAATCACTGCGATCCCATCCGACTTAAGCACTCGGCGTATCTCGCGAAAGGCTTGGGTCAGCAATTCCTCGAACCTGCGCTTCGCTTGCTCCATTCCCCCGGCCTTGCTGGCGTCGGCCACCATCTCCTCGGATTTGGGCGTGAGAGGAGTGGCGAAGAGCTCCGGATAGAGGTCACCTACAGTGCGCTTGAGCCATACGTAGAAGAAATCTGATAAATCCCCGTAGGGGACGTTGTCGTAATACGGCGGGTCGGTGATCACGGCGTCGAAGTAGTCGTCGGGGAAGGGGAGCCGCGTGGCACTACCTTGGAGCACCGCCACTCTTTTGTCGCTCATGGCTACCTCACAAGTTTTCGAGCATGGCCCGAAGGGCCAGTTTTATCCGCGGTATATGTACGGTGATCGTTTCCCAAAGGAGCTGATGGTCGATGCCGAAGTATGCGTGAACGATCCTGTCTCTCATTCCAGCCATTTCCTTCCAGGGGATTTCCGGCCATCTCTTGCGGAGGTCCTGTGGGATGTGTTTCGCAGCTTCGCCGATAAGGGTGAGCTTCCAGAGGACCGCGCTCAGGGTCTTTTCGTCTTCCAGGAGATCTTTCAAATCCTTTCCTTTGATGAATTCCTCGATGGCCTCCATGGCATCGAGGATATCCGCAACGAACAGCTTGAAGTCACGTTTCATAGTTTAACCAAGTCCCGCATAACCCGCTCCCGGAGCTCCTCCCGTAGAGCTCGTTCCGAAACGATATCCACCTTCATCCCGAGCTTCTCCTCGAGGTAGTCCGCTAACGCGACCAAGTCGAAGAGTGAGGCCCCAGGGAGGAACCTGACAAGCAGGTCGACGTCGCTTTCCTCGTTTTCTTCCCCACGGGAAAACGAGCCGAAGACCCCGATTACCTCCGCTTTGAACCGTTTACGAATCTCCTCCTTGTGGGAGCGCAAGACTTCCAAAATCTCCTCCAGCGTCTTCATCGGTGCTCCTCCAGCCGGGGAATGCGAGTTAAATGAGCGATTACATCGGTGACCCATTGTGTAGCTCCTGACCAATCACCTGAACTCCTGCTAAAAGGATTCAATTCCAAGTAATCCCAAACCATTGGCAAAGCTTGGCGGGTAAATGTATTGCCAATGAGTTCGCGAGATATGTGCCAGCGGCACAGATTTGAGCTGTAATCAGCCAAACGATCTAAAGCCAACGCCAGATAAGTGGTCACGGCTTTGGCGAGGTCGTGGTCGGTGCCCTGGGCGAGCATCTTTTTGTGGGCCAGGCGTACCTTCTCGGCGAAGGTGATCAGGCTCAGTTTTTGCCT
>CAYTCK010000050.1:0-2905 GCA_964436445.1 uncultured Thermotogaceae bacterium
GAAGCGGGCTTGGTTCTACGAGGACGAAGTCCTGGCCCACGCCGAGAGGGTCTACACCCTCGAGTACCGGCCGTCCGGAAAGGGCGGTCAATGAAGGTCACGATGGCCATCGCCCTGATCCTCGGCCTCTTGGCCCCGTTCATCTCCTTCGGGGAGGGCCCGGATGAGCTTACCCTGACCTGCGGGCGTATCTCCGCCGTCCTGCGGATCGCGCCCGCCACCGTGCCCGGCAGGTGGGTGCTCGTCTGCGACCACCTCAGCTTCCCCGGCGGGACCCTCTCCCTCGCCACGAGCCCCCTGTGGTCGCTGGATGTCCGGCCCGTCCTCCCCGGGCCGGGGCGGTTGGCACCGAGCCTCAAAAAGGACGGCGACGACCTCAGGTACAGGCTCGACGGGGGCGCTGCGCTGCCGCTTTCGCGCTCGCAGCTCAGGATCTCCAGGATCAGCGGCTCCGCTGCGGAGCTCGCGTGGCTCGACGTCCCCGACCCCTACGGCGGCCTCCTCGATGTGAGTCTTGTGTTTTCCCTCACGAACCGGGGGTTCCGGGTCGAGCTCGCGGCGGAACGCCGGGGGAACGAGGCGGCGGTCATCATCTCCGCCCTCTACCCCGTGCTGCACCTGGTGAAGCTCGGCGCCAAAAGCGACGACGACCTCTTCATCCACCCCCTCGTCGGCGACGCCCTGTTCCGCGATCCTTTGAGGAACGGCATCTGCTACAAGGACCTGGAGGGGGATTACGCCCGCGGCTGGTCGCTCGGCTACCCAGGAGAGGTCCAGCTGCAGATGGAGATGTTCTACACCGAGGCCGAGCGGTACGGGTTCATCCTGATGGCCCTCGACCCCCAAGGCCGCATGAAGAAGCTCCTGGGCCTCCGGCGCGATGGCCCGGGGGGCCGCTACCTCGAGTTCTACGTGCGGGCCTATCAGGAGGTGGAGGCCACCTCGAAAGGGGAGGCGGTGGCCGCGATGCAGCACTTCGAGTCGCCCTATCCGGTGGCGGTCGAGGGGTTCAGCGGCGACTGGCACGACGGGGCGGACCTCTACCGCAAGCGCACCGTGGAGCTGGCCCCCGCCTTCCTCGCGGACGGCACCCTGTACGAGCAACGGAACAGGCCCTTAGGGCCACATGAGGAGCAGCTCGCGGCGGTCGGGATCAACTACTTCGTGCCGCTAGCGGTTTCCTACAACGACCCCGACACCTACCTCCGGCTGCTGGACACGATCGAGTTCTTCCACGCCTGGGGCCTGAACGTGGTCGTCATCCTGCCCGCGATCATCGAGAATCCCCCCTCGTCGCACGATGTCATAGGACGGGACATGGTCCCGGGCACGCTCCGGGAGGGGCTGGCCGAATTCGTGGACAGGCTGTACGACCTCCCGGGGGTCGCCGGGGTGATCTTCAACCGCGACACCGGCGCCTGGCCCCTCGAGCGGGGCTCCCCCGCCCGGGAGATCGCCCTGGAGCACGGCCGCGAGGGGATCGTCTGGAACGCCGACGGGACGATCTTCAGGAAGACCTCGACCGCGACCAAAGGCTGTAGCGGCTCGGAGTGGCTCCGCGAGCGAAGGCTTGCGAACTTCTGCGACATCTTCGAGCAGGCACGCGCCGGCGGCCTCCGGGGCTTCTCGGGGGCCTTCGTCTCCGGCTCGGCCGCCTACCCCCAGCCCTGCTACGCCCCGGCCCTCTTCGGCCTCCCCGATCACCGCCACCCGGTGGGCGGCGGCGACTACAACACCCGTGCGTTCCGGGAGCTCGGCGCCGAACTTTTCAAACGCTACGCCCCCACCTCCCCGGTGCCGTTCATCCTGATGAGCGAGCGGGGGCACGAGTGGCTGATCGGGCGGTACGTGGCCTTCACCGTGGCCCGGAGCGTGCCGTTCTTCGCCGCCTCGCAGGGTCATGCCTGGTACTACAACCACGGCTGGCAGCCGATCCCGTTGACCCCCTATGTGTGGCACGACTACCTCCTCATGGCCGGGGAAGGGAAGCCCCTAAGCCTCCTGGTGCGAAACATCGACTGGGACCCGAACGCCGGCGAGGCCTACGACGGCGCGATCTACAAGCTGGCCTACGAGACGATCGTCACCGGCCGCTCCCTGGGGATCACTTTGGTGGCGGCCGATGTCACGAAGAGAAGCGGGGTGATCCGCCTCAACCTCGACGGGGCCTACGGCCATCTCACGGAGCCCCCGGAGGGCTACGCCCACGTGGTCGCCGACCTCGCCCCGGGGGCAAAGAAGGTGCGCGAGTACGTGCGGGCCCTGGGGCAATTGCGGGCCCTGGCGCGGGACTGGCTCGTCTTCGGCAGGATGCTCCCGCCGGGAGAGGTCGAGTCCCCCGAGATCCGCTTCCCGGCGGAGCTCGCCAGCGGCGGGGTGCAGGAGGTCCACCTCCCGGCGGTGCTCGCGGGCGCTTACCGCTCCCCGGACGGGCGCGTCGGGCTCTTCGCCGCCAACACCTCCCGCGGGCCGGCGAGGTTCAGGTGGCGCTTCGTCCCGGCGGATTGGGGACTAAAACCAGGCAAGGTCTACCTGCTCGTGCGGCACTTCCTCCCCGGGGGCGCCGATCAACCGCCGCCGGACGAGATCGCGGGTGAGATCGTCGTAGTTGATCCGGAGGCCGAGCTGGCCCTGCCCGAACTCGAGCTCGCGGGGCGGGACTCACTCAAGTCCCTCCTCTGGCTGGAGCTCGTCGAGAAGGGCTAACGGATCCGAGCTGGTTAAACTTGACGACAGCAAGGTGCACCATCCGGTTTAGGGAACTGGTGACCCCGCACCTTGGCTCACCGGCTCAGCTCCCACATGGACCGCTTCAATGGTGCACAAAGGCCTGCCGAGCCACGTGACCCTCTTTATGGGATTCTGTGCGGTTGCGAACCCGGGATCGTCGCCCCCTTGGCCCTCC
>CAYTCK010000050.1:3005-8236 GCA_964436445.1 uncultured Thermotogaceae bacterium
TGAGCCGAGGGGAAGATCCCCCGCACCATCTGCTTGACCCGGGCAGATCCCGCTGGGAGATAACAAAGGCCGGCCTGGCTCCCAATGCCACACACGCCGGCTCCTTGGCTTCCTTGCCGCTAGGGGTTATCCCGTTTTTGTGGAGAGGTCACCATTCGGCTTATGTGTCCGCCACGCTCATGCCCCGGATCTCCCAGAACCAAGCACCGGATCCCGCTAAGGCCCACCCTTCTATTTCCCATCCAGCATCTCCCGCAGCCGGTAGAGGAGCTCCAGGGCCTGTAGCGGGGTCAACCTATCGGGATCCAGGCGCCGCAGCTCCTCCAACACAGGGTGTTCCCCGGGGAAGAGGGGAAGGGGCTCCTGTTCCCGGGGCTTATCAGCGGATCCCCTTCCAAGCTCGTGTTCCCGCAGGACCCTCTCCGCCTCCTCCAGGACCTCCTCGGGGAGGTTCGCGAGTTTCGCCACCTGGACCCCGTAGCTTTTGCCGGCCGGCCCGGGGAGGATGCGATGGAGGAAGATCACCTCTCCCTCCCATTCCCGCACCGCGGCGTGGAGGTTGACGACCCCGGGAACCTCCTCCTCGAGGCGGGTCAGCTCCCGGTAATGGGTGGCGAAGAGTGTCTTGCAGCGCACCTTGAGCGCGAGGTGCTTGGCGATGGCCCAGGCCAGGGCCACCCCATCGTAGGTGCTCGTGCCCCGGCCGAGCTCGTCCAGGATCACCAGAGACCGCTCCGTGGCCCCGGAGAGGATGGTGGCGGCCTCCACCATCTCCGCCATGAAGGTGGAGAGCCCGCCCGAGAGAGCATCGGTGGCCCCGATCCGCGTGTAGATCTTGTCGAACAGGGGAAGCTCCGCTTCTTTAGCCGGCACGAAGGACCCCATCTGGGCCAAAAGGGCTATCAGGGCCACCTGTCGCAAAAACACCGATTTCCCAGCCATGTTGGGGCCGGTGACGATGGCGAGGAAGGTGTCCTCGTCCATCACGAGATCGTTGGGCACGAACTCGCATGTCCGCTCCACCACCGGGTGGCGGCCCTCCCGGATGGCGATCCTGGGGGAGGAAGTGAAACGGGGCCTCACCCACCCCCCTTTCTGGGCCACTTCGGCCAGGGAACGCAGGGCATCGAGTTCCGCCAGCGCCTCCCCCAGGCGCCGTAGCTCCGGCAGCGCCTCCCGGAGCCTCCCCAGGAACCCCTGGTAGATCTCGAGCTCAAGCTCCTTCGCCCGGGCCTCCACTTGGGAGAGGCGGTCCGCAAGCTCCCCGAGCTCCGGGGAGATGAACCGCTCCACCCCCTTCAGGGTCTGACGCCGTCGCCACTCCGGGGGAACCTTGGGGAGGTGGGGCTTGGTGAGCTCGAAGAAATAGCCCAGGACCTGGTTGTAACCCACCCGCAGGGTGGGGATCCCGGTGCGGCGCCTCTCCCTCTCCTCCAGTGCGGCGATCTCCCGCCGCAGGGCCCTTGCCTCCTCCCGCAGCCGATCGAGCTCTGGTGAGTACCCCTCCCGCACGAGGCCTCCGTCCTCGGGGTTCGGCGGGGGGGAATCCACCAGGAAGCGCTCCAGCTCATCGGCAAGCCCCTTCGGGCTCCGGGAGAGCGCGGCGTGGATCCCTCCCAGAAGCCCCGAGTCCCCCACCGCCGGGGAGAGGGCGTCCAGGATCCCGGGGAGGGCCCGGAAGGTCTTGCGCAAAAGGGAGAGGTCCAAAGGATTCGTGCGCCCGGCCCCGATCCGGCCCAGGAGCCGGGGGAGGTCACAACAACGCCGCAGCCCCTCCCCCAGTCCCTCCAGGTCCGCCCTGGAGATCAAGGCCTCCACGGCATCCAGCCGTTCCCGGATGGGTTCCTCCTCCCGCAGGGGATGCAGGAGCCAGCGCCGCAGGAGGCGTCTGCCCATGGAGGTTTTCGTGCGGTCGAGCACCGAGAACAGGGTGAGCTTCGATTCCGGCCGCAACGGCTCCACGAGCTCCAGCCCCCTCTGGGTGAAGGAATCGAGCTCCATGGTCGCCGCCGGGGAGGTGACCCGGGGCGGGGAGAGGTGCTCCGTCGTCCCCAGGGTCCCCTCCAGGTATCCGACGACCGCCCCGGCGGCCCGCGCCGCGAGCTGCTGCCCTGCCAAGACATCCCCGAACCTCTCCTCGAGCCTCCCCTCGGCGAAGGCCGCCTCGGGCAGAGGGGTACGGGCCCCGGGGATCCCCGGGGGCACGTTCCAGCCCTCGGGGTAGATCACCTCCCTGATCCCCAACCGGCCCACCACGCCTTCCAGCTCCCCTTCCCCCACCTCGGCCACCCAGAACTCGCCGCTCGCAGCCTCGCACCAGGCCAGGCCGAACCTCCCTCCCTCACCGGGGTACACCGCCAGGAGGAAGGCATCCTGGCCAGCGTCCAGGCCTTCGTCCTCCAGGACCGTACCTGGGGTGAGGACCCGGACCACCCCCCGCTTGAGGAGCTTCTTCCCCGGACCGGGACGCTCCAGCTGTTCGCACAGGGCCACCTTGTAGCCCTTCTTGAGAAGGCGTTGGATGTAGACCTCGGCCTTGCGCACCGGGACGCCGGCCATGGGGTGACCGTCCCTCTTGGTGAGGGCGATCTCGAGCTCCCGGGCGACGAGCTCCGCGTCCTCGAAGAATGTCTCGTAGAAATCCCCCAAGTGGAAAAAGAGGATGGCGTCCGGGTGCTGGGCCTTGGCCTCGTGGTACTGCCGCATCATCGGTGTGAGCTCCATAACCCACCCATCCGAAGTATATCCGCCTGGAAGAAGCGTGAGTTTTGGGGCAACTTTAGGAGGATGGCCAAGAGGAAAAGGAAGCGTAAGGTATTCGCGCTCCCCCGGGAGCGCCTGGCGACGATCCTGAGGGGGATACGTTACTGGAGCTTTGTGTTCTTCGTCTTCTCCATGCCCCTTTTCTTACTGCCGGGGAACACCGAGTACGGCTACACGAAATCCATCTACACCCTCTGTTTCATCTCGCTGCTTTACATCCTCTGGGGGCTGGAGGGGCTTTCCCGAGGGAAAATCGAGGCGGAGATCACCCAACCCGCTGCCCTGGTTCCAGCCTTCCTCCTGGCAGCGCTCGTCTCCATCGCCGGCGGCGCCCATCCTCTCCTCGTGCTACAGTACGCCACGCTTTTCCTCTACTTCGGCCTCCTTTACTTGCTCGTTGTGGACCTCCTGCGGGAAGACAGGGAAATCATACCGGCCCTCGTCGCCCTCCTTTCCTCCGGTTTCCTCGCGGGACTATATGGACTCCTGCAGTACCTGGGGGTGACGGTCGGGGGGCCGGGAAGGGGCCTCTCCGCCCTGATCTCCACCATGGGCAACCGCAACTACTTGGGCGGGTTCTTGGCCTACATGGTCCTCCCCACCCTGATCCCGTGGCTCCTCCGGCGACGCTGGAGCTGGGCCCTCCTTCCCCTGTGGGGGTTCGTGGTGGCAATGGTGCTTTTTGTGCGCCAGGACGGGGTGCGGCTTGCATTGGGGGCTGCATCCCTCCTTTTCGCCTTCGGATCGGGATTCTGGGGCGCCTTCCGGGGCTTTGGGCTCCGGGAGCTCCTCCTTCTTTCGCTCCCTCCCCTGGGCGCGGGGGCGATCGCTGCCGGGATCGTGGTCGGACCCGGGGCCGTCCTTGCCCTGGTCGTACTCCTGGCTGTGGGAGCGGGGCTACACGTGCTCGGCATGCTCCTGCGCCGCCGCAGGGTCCTCTGGATCCCGGTCGGGGCCGCCGCCCTCCTCGCCCTCTTCCTCCTCCTTCCCCCCGTCACCCCCCTCGGGGCGGTGCGGGAGGCCTGGGCGAAAAACGCCGGCCGGGTCCGGGCCTGGGACTGGTGGGTTGGCTACTACATGTTCCGGGACCATCCCCTGACCGGTGTTGGTCTGGGGGCGTACAAGGTGAGGTTCGTCCCCTACAAACCAGAATTCCTCTCCTCCCCCCACGGTGAGGCCTACCGCTTCCCCATCGCCCGGGCGGCCCAGGCCCACAACGAATACGTGCAGGTGGCTGCGGAACTGGGGATCCCAGGGCTGATCGTCCTCTTCGGGGGCCTCGGTTTCATCGCCTACCTCTGGGTACGGCGCCTTTCCGCTCAGCCCGATCCCAAAAAGAGGCTGGAGCTTTTGCTCCTGGGGGCGGGGGCCGCCACTACCCTGGTCCATGCATTGGTGAGCTTCCCCTGGCATCTCCCGGCCTCGAGCCTGGTCTTCGTGATATCACTCGGGCTCATCTTCTCTCCCCGTTACGGCCGGATCGGGAGCTTGCGGCTGAGCCTCAAGGGCAGAGCCCTGTGGGCAGCGGTGGCCGCGGCGGTCGTGGTGGGGATCGGGGTCTCTACCCTGGGGGTGCGGGACCTCATCGCCGACCGGCTTTTCTACAAGGGGAAGATCGCCCTCTTCCGGGGCGATCCGGCGACCGCCGTCTCCTACCTCCGCCGCTCCGTCTCCCTGGACTTCTTCCCCCGCCTGAACCTCTACTGGCTGGGTCTCTCCTACCGGGAACTCGCTCGGAAATTGGAGACAGAGGCCCAGGGACGGGACGACCGGGAGCTTTTGGCCAAGGCCCACGCCCTGAAGCTCGAGGCCAAGCGTCTTCTCGAGCTTTCCCTCCATCGCTACGTCCCCGATGCCCTTTATCTGAACCTGGCTTCTTTGGAGCTCGAACTCGGGGAGACCGACAAGGCGGTGGAACTCCTGCAGACTCTGATCGCCACCAAGCCCTCCCGGGACCTGGAGACCGCGGCCCACTACCTCTTGGCTTACATCGCCTACCACCGGGGTGAGACCGCCCAGGCCGAGAAGGAGCTCCAGGAGCTCCTGAAGCGGGACCCCTCCTACGAGAGGGCCCTCATTCTCCTCGGGGACATCGCCGCCGGTACCGCCCGCTATTCCCAGGCCAGGACCTACTACAGCCGCGCCCTCAAGGTCGTACAGCGGAAGCTCTCCCGGGTGGAGGCCAAACTCAAGCGCCCCCTCCCCCCGGAGGAGTTCGGCGAGGCGCGGGCCCAAAAGGAGACGCTGGAGAGGTTGGAAAAACTCCTCCGTGAGAAACTCTCCTCCCTTCCGAAGGGCTAGTGGATACAAGCTGTTTGCTCCTGATTATTTGCCCCGGCAAAGGATGGAAGGTTATATTCCCCCAAGGAGGATCGTTTGCCCCAAGAGGGGAAAGCCGTCCTCATAGCCACCTTGGGCACAGAGCCCCAAGTCCTTACGCTTTCCCTCCAGGAGCTCCTTTCCCGGGG
>CAYTCK010000051.1:0-8168 GCA_964436445.1 uncultured Thermotogaceae bacterium
CGAAGCCTTCGCCTCAGCGCAGGCTTTGGCAGCGGCTTGGGCCTGGGCCTCAGCCGATGCCTTGGCCTGGGAGACGGCCTGGGCCATGGCTTCGGCGGCCGCTTGGGCCTTGGCGTAGGCGGTGGCGATGGCTTGGGCCTGGGCCTCAGCCGATGCCTTGGCCTGTGCGATGGCCTGGGCGGCGGCCTGGGCCACCGCCTTGGCCTTGGCCTGAGCTTGAGCGATGGCCTGAGCCTGGGCGTATGCCTGGGCAGCCGCTTGGGCCACGGCTTTGGCCGCGGCCTGGGCCTTGGCGTACGCCTGGGCTATGGCTTGGGCCCGGGCGTACGCCGACGCCTCGGCCTGGGCAGCCGCCTGGGCAGCCGCCTGGGCAGCCGCCTGGGCCTGGGCGATAGCTGTGGCCACGGCCTCTACCACGCCGTTTATCTCGGTGACCACCGTGCCACAGCCGTTGGGCAGGATGGTCTCCACCCGCCGCCGAACGAGCTCCGCCGTGGATTGCGCCTGGGAATAGGCCTGAGCCGTGGACTGTGCCTGTGCCTGTGCCTGCGATTTGGCTGCAGATACAGCCTGGGCCTGGGCCTGGGCGGTGGCCATCACCTGCGAGATGGCCTCCACGATGGCCTCGACCTGGGCCTTGGCACGGGCAGCGGCCTGGGCCCGGGCGCTCGCCTGGGCGTAGGCCCCGGCCAATGCTTCGGCCAGGGACTCGGCGTAAGAGGCCACCTGAGCCTGGGCCTGGGCACACGCTTGAGCCGCTGCCTGGGCCTGGGCTTGGGCACGGGCGATTTCCTCCAGGATGGCCTCCACATTGGCTTGCGCCTGGGCCTGGGCTGCGGCGCACGCCTGAGCGGAAGCCGAAGCCTGGGCGCTGGCGGAAGCACACGCCTTGGCCTGTGCCTCGGCGTATGCCTGGGCCTGGGTAGCCACCTGCGCACACGCTTGGGCCGCTGCCTGGGCCTGAGCCACGGCCTGGGAACAGGTAGAGAGCATGGCGGACACCGCTGCCGCGGCACTGCTTTGAGCGCTGGCCGTGGCCTGGGCGGCTGCCTGGGCCTGGGCTACGGCATCGCTTCCGGCTTTCAGAAACTCGGCAGCGCTGCTATCGAGCTCCTGGAGGAGCTTCTCCGCCTCCTCGGCCAGAGCCTGGGCCCTGGCTGCGGCTTGGGCAGCCGCTTGGGCCGCTGCCTGTGCCATGGCCACGACGTCGGGGAGGAAGGAACGGTATTCGGAACTCGCTTGGCTGGTTCCCGTCGCAGCCGAGGAGCCGGAGGAGGATGTCTGTCCCCAAACGGCCAACGTCAGGAGGGAAAAGAGAAGGAGATACACGAAAAAACGCCGTCTTGACTTCACTGTGAAACACCCCCTCTATGAAGTTAGCATCAGTTTATAGGAACTTTTCATCGCCGTCCAACGGGACGACGGCCTGCTGCCCCCTCCTACCACCCCCCTCCCGGTGCTGGGCTAGAATATCCCAGGGTCTGGACATGGCCCTGTGGCGCTGGCACTCCAAGGGATGGGAACGGGTACGGGCCCTTCCCCCGTACCTGCCGCCCCGTTACCTTCATATCCGTAAGGGTCACCTCAAGGAGCGGGACCTGTGGCTCATCCGCAGCGATGCCCTGAGGCTCCACGGTGCCGACGAGCTCCCGGAGGCCTTGGAGGGACTCCTGGCAGCCTGCCGGAGGCCGGGTGGAGGGGGGAACCTGTGGGAGGTCCTGCCGGGGCGACCACCCCGGGAGGTGAACGGCATCCGCCCCTTCTCCCCGGAATCCCTCTGGGATCAGGGGATCATCGTTCAGAAGCTGCGTCGTCCCTTGGATCGCTGGCTCCTCTCCCTACAGCTCGCCCGGCCGGAGGGGCGTCTCTTCGTCTCCCGGTGGGAGCGTTACGTCGCCTCCTGGCGGGTGTTGTTGGAGTCCTTGTTGCGGGCGACGGAGGGGAGGAGGGGGGCCTCCTGATCCGTGCCCCCCTCCTCGGGCTCCCGCGGCGGGCCTCATCACGGACAGTTCCCCCCGAGGCAGATCTTGAACTTCAGGTGCCACTGACCATCAGGGCCGTAGTACCAACACCAGATCGCTTGAGGCGGACATTGGCCAACGAACATGTGCCATTGGCCGGAGCTGTCCAGGTACCAACCCCAACCGCAGGAGACACAGGGCGGTGGCTGATATCCATGGCAGGGAGGACAGGGACCGTACCAACAGGGGGGACATGGCTGCCAGGGTTGGTAGACGTAACCCGGCAGGATCTCCACGGTGCACCAGGCCGTGGCGCAGCAGGGTCCGCCCTCCTCCGGGATGAGGCCGAGGATGTGGGCACGGCCCTCGTCCGGATCCTGTCCCATGAGGGGGTAGGGTTCAGCTTGGGACCCCAGGGGGCAGTCCAGGGGCCGGGTGCTGGCGATGATGAGAAGCCGATCGGTCCCGGCGGGGGGATCCACCCGTAGGCGCCAATTGGGATTGTCCGGCAGCACATGGGTCCCGGCGCTGACAAAGGGGTTCCGGGACCACCAGTTGGGGAAGATCTGCCGCACCTCGCCGTCGGGCTGGAAGTCGTAGATGTAAACATAAGCTGGCTGGGAGACGTAGAAGTAGATGCGGGCGTAGTCCCCAATATGGTACCGCGGCTTCTCCGGCCAGATGGCTACCGAGAGGCCGGCAGGGGCCTCGGGGACGAGGCCCAAGGGCGAGACGTTGCCATTGGCCGAGACGGCGAGGGCGATCGAGGAGAGAAGCAGTATCCCCAGAAGAGCCCTTTTCATTCCCATCACCTCCGCCCTTAAATACACCGCTGCCACCTCACCGGTTCCGTGTCCGTTGGGGGTACAATAGGTCAGGATGCGTGCCATTTGTGGTCTCGTGATCTCCCTTGCCCTGGCCTTCGGGGCCGTGGGGGGGGAGATCTACCTCCTCCAGGTGGAGGGCTCCATCAACCCGGCCGTCCAGGAGTACGTGCTGCGGGGCCTGCACCTGGCGGAGCGCGTCGGGGCGGAGTTGGTGGTGATCACCTTGAATACCCCGGGAGGACTGGATTCGGCCATGCAGCGGATTGTCCAGGCGATCATCGCCTCACCGGTACCCGTTGTGGTCTTCGTTTACCCCCCAGGAGCCCGAGCTGCCTCGGCCGGGACCTTCATCCTGCTCTCCGCCCACATAGCCGCCATGGCCCCCGGTACCAGCGTCGGGGCGGCCCATCCAGTGCTCCTCGGGGGCGAGTCACCCAAGGAAGAGGAGCCCATGTCCGAAAAGATGGTGAACGACGCCGTCTCCCGCATTCGCTCCCTGGCGGAGCTTCGGGGCCGCAACGCCGATTGGGCCGAGAAGGCGGTACGGGAGTCGGCTACCGCCACCGCCCAGGAGGCGTTGAAGCTTGGGGTGATCGACCTCGTCGCCTCCACCCTTGACGAGCTCCTACGGGATCTCGACGGTTACAATCTCCCCGATGGCCGGGTGATCCACACATCGGGTGCCGAGCTGGTGCGTGTACGGAAAACACCCCGGGAGTGGCTCCTCTCGTATCTCGCGGATCCGAACCTGGTCTATATCCTGCTCATGCTCGGGATCTATGGTCTCATATACGAGTTCCTTTCCCCGGGGATCGGCATCGGCTTCGTGGTCGGGGGGATCTCCCTGCTTCTGGCCCTGATGGGGCTCCAGGTCCTCCCCATAAACCTGGTGGGGATCGGCCTCATCCTCTTCGGTGCCCTGCTCATGGTGCTCGACGCCTTCACCCCTACCCATGGGATCCTCACCACCGGGGGTGTTATCAGCCTCCTCTTGGGATCCTTCAGCCTCTTCAATGTGCCGGCATCGGTGCTGGGTTTCTCCCGTACAACAATCTTCGCCACCGTGGGGGTGATCACCGCTGTCTTCATCTTCATCCTCTCCAAGGGCCTTCTGGCACAACGGCGTCGCCCCCAGCCCCTCACCACCATGGAGGGGCTTCAGGGCGTCGCCAAGACGGACATCGTCCCCGGGGCCGGGGAAGGATGGGTCTTGGTGAAGGGCGAGTACTGGCGGGCGCGATCCCAAGAGGAGATCAAGGCCGGCGATGAAGTGGAGGTGGTGGGCCAAGAGGGCCGTGTCCTTTTGGTGCGGCGTAAGGCCCCCGACCGGGCTTAGAGGGAAAAGTCCTCCCCCAGGTAATGACGCCGGGCCAAGGGGTCCGCTAGGAGCTCCGCGGGGGAACCGGCGGTGATGATGCGGCCCTGGAAGATGAGGTAGGCATAGTCGGTGATCTTCAGCGCATCCCGCACGTTATGATCGGTGATCACGATCCCGATCCCCCCTGCCGCCAGTCCCCGAATGAGGGACTGGAGCTCGGCCACGGTGAGGGGATCCACCCCGGAGAAGGGCTCGTCCAGGAGGAGGAACTTCGGCTCGGTTACCAACGCCCGGGCGATTTCAACTCGGCGCCTCTCCCCGGCCGAAAGCTGCAGTACCGGACGCTTGAGGAGCTCCCGGAGCCCGAGCTCTTCCACCGTCCGCTCCACCCGGCCATCCCAAGAGGCCCCGATCCCTTCCAGGGCCAGCCGCAGGTTCCCCTCCACCGTGGTGTGGGCGAAGACCGAGGGTTCCTGGGGGAGGTAGTGAATCCCCATCCGGGCCCGGCGGAAGAAGGGAAGCCGACCTATGTCCCGCCCATCCAAAAGCACCCGCCCCCGATCGGCCCTGAGGAACCCCACCAAGAGGTAGAAGGTCGTGGTCTTCCCGGCACCGTTAGGGCCCAGGAGCCCTGTGACCCTCCCCGAAGGGAGCGAGAGGTCCACCCCGGCCACGGCGAGTTTCCTGCCGAACCGCTTGGTGAGACCCAATCCCTCAAGCAGGGCCAGCTTCTACCTCCTCCAGGATCACTTTTCCTTCCCGGACGGAAAGCCGGGCCGCCCGGGCATCAACCACAAGGCCCCAGCCCTCCGCCCGGAACCCGCTCCCGATGGAAACCGTGCCCCTCCCAGGATCGTACGTTCCCCTGGGGAAGGAGAACTTCCAGGGACCGAATGTGCCCTCCACCGCCTCCAGCACCCAGATGCCGTCGGTGTGCCAACGGGCAATCCTCGCCCGCAGCGAGAGGTCACCGCTTTCCAGGGAGAGGTCCTTCACCGTGAGCTCACCCCCAGCCCAGGAGATCTCGGTGGCGGTGAAGGAAAAATCATCTCCCCTTCCGGTCACCTTGCCCACCGAGTGCCAACGTTCCCCCTGGGGATCGGCGAATAGCCCCTGGAGCTCCGCCTCTAGGGCGACCTTCCCCTCACTGTAAAGGATCGCTCGTACCCTCTCCGCTTCCCAGCCCCGACGGTCCCCGTGGATCACCTCGGCCCGTATCTCCCAGAGGACATCGCCCTGGGCGTCATAGCCCAAAAGCCAGGGGGCCTCCACCGTGAGGCGTTGCCCCAGGGCTCCCGAGAAAGCCAAGAGGCTCAGGCCGACGATGATCGCTCGGCGCATGCCCGCACGAAATCCAAGAACAGGGGATGGGGCCTCAGGGGTCGAGAGACGTACTCCGGATGGAATTGGACGCCTATATACCAGGGGTGTTCCGGGATCTCCACCGCCTCCACCAGTTCCCCGTCTGGGGAGAGGGCACTGGGGACCATCCCCCCCCGGCGGAATTCCTCGCGGTAGCGATTGTTGAATTCGTAACGGTGACGATGACGTTCCCGGATCTCCCGGCGGCCGTAGATACGGTGTATAAGGGTCCCTTCCTCGAGGACAGCCGGGTACGCCCCCAAGCGCATGGTCCCCCCCTTGGCCTCCAGATCACGTTGTCCCGGCAGGAGATCTATCACCGGGTGTGGGGTGCGGGGATCGAATTCCGTGGAGTTCGCCCCAGAAAGTCCCAACGCGTACCGGGCGAAGGCGATCACTGCCACCTGCATCCCCAGACAGAGGCCCAGGTAGGGGACGCCCCGGCGCCGGGCGAAGTCGGCGGCCAGGACCTTCCCCTCGATCCCCCGCTCCCCAAAGCCCCCGGGAACGATGATCCCCTGAAAACCTTCCAATACACCTAGATTTTTCTCTACTTCCTGAGAAGGGACTAGCGACACATCCACCCCGAGGCGCAGAGCGGCGCCGCTGTGCCTAAGGGCCTCCAGGATGGAAAGGTAGGCATCCGGGAGCTCCACGTATTTCCCCACGATGGCCACCTGAACCCTTCCCTCAGGCCGGCGCAGCCCCTCCAGGAACTCCATCCACGGGCCGTGGTCCGCCACCCTTGGGGTCAGGGAGAGACGCTCCAGGAGCCCGGCAGGGAATCCCTGCTCCTCCAAGGCCAAGGGCACCTCGTAGATGGTTGAGAGGTCACGGTCCTCGATCACGTGCTCCTGTGGCACATCGCAGAAGAGGGCGATCTTCCGCCTGACCTCTGGTCCCAAAGGCACAGGGGAACGAGCGACGATGAAATCGGGGCTGATCCCGGCCTCCCTCAGCTCCTTCACCGAGTGTTGGGTTGGCTTCGTCTTGAGCTCCCCCGTGGTGGAGAGTCGGGGGACATATGTAAGATGGACGAAACAGGTGTCCCCCGGTGGGAGCTCGTCCCGCAGCTGCCGTATGGCCTCGAGGTAAGGCAGACCCTCGATATCCCCTACCGTGCCCCCCACCTCCACGATGGATATCCGGGCCCCTGTCACCTCCTGGGCACGCCGGATGAGACGCTTGATCTCGTCGGTGACGTGAGGGACCACCTGGACCGTGTGGCCGAGGTAATCCCCCCTTCGCTCCCGTTGGATCACGTTCCAGTAGACCTGGCCCGTGGTGAGGTAATTGGCGGCCGAGAGCTCATCGTCCAAGAAACGCTCGTAGTGACCGATGTCCAGATCACATTCCTTGCCATCGGCGGTGACGAAGACCTCTCCGTGCTCGTAGGGGTTCATGGTACCGGCATCCACGTTGAGGTAAGGATCTATCTTCTGAAGGGTAACCCGATACCCCCGGGCCTTGAGGAGATACCCCAGGGAGGCGGCCACTACCCCCTTGCCCAGCCCGGAAAGCACCCCCCCGGTGATGAAGACGAATTTTCCCATCGAGGGTTATTCTAAGGGGAACTCCCCTCCTTCCAAACCCGTTCCCAAGCTCGTTCCCGCCGTCACTTAACAGGCTTTGTCCGTAGCGGTATAATTCTTATTTAGAGCTCCGAAGGAGAGGAGGTGGTGTAGCGGGATCCTGAAGCCCTGGGTTTTTAAGAAACTGTATGTGAGCTTGAAGGAGGTGGACCATGCGTAAAGCGGCGTTGTTGGCGTTGATTTTGGGATTGGCCGTTGGGGCGTGGGCAGCAAGTGATATCCTCATTCTGGGAACCACCGATCGGGTCACGGAGCTTTCCTTCGCCAACTCCTACGACCACTTCACCTGGCACATCCTGCGCCACACCACCCGGGCCCTTCTCAGCCTTGAGCCCGGTACCAACAAGATCGTTCCCGGGGTGGCCGAGTCCTGGGAGGTCTCCGAGGATGGTCTGGTTTACATCTTCCATATCCGCCCGGGGCTCAAGTTCTGGGATGGGACCCCGTGTGACGCCAAGGTGGTGAAGTGGGCCCTGGAGCGGACCATCCGCCTGAACGGCCCCGAGGGGGGTGTGATGCTCATCGCCCCCTTGATCAAGTCCATCGAAGTTGTGGATGACCTCACCGTGAAGATCACCCTGAAGTATCCCGACTCCACCTTCCTCATCCGCATGACCGACAACGTGATCCCCTCGTTGATCTACGCCAAGGCTCCGGAGAACGACTTCGCCAAGGGGAAGTACGTGGGCCTCGGGCCGTACAAGATCGTCGAGTATGTACCGGACGAGCGGGTGGTCCTGGAGGCGGTGGACACCTACTTCGGGAAGCAGGTCAAGACCAAGAAGATCGTCTGGTTGATGTACTCCGATGCCGCTGCCCTGCGGGCGGCCATTGAGGCCGGGGATATCGATGTCGCCTACCGCACCTTGAACCCCATCGACATCATGGATCTCAAGAAGAACCCCAACCTCCAGGTGATCGCCGGGCCTTCGGCATCCATCCGGTATCTCCTCTTCAACATTACCCAGCCACCGGTGGATAACGTCTTCGTGCGCCAGGCCATTACCTACGCGGTGGACAGGGACGCCATCTGCCAGCGGGTCTTCTCCGGCCTGAACAAGCCCATCTACACCATGGTCCCCAAGGGACTCCCTCCCGCCGGTGCCTC
>CAYTCK010000052.1:0-7995 GCA_964436445.1 uncultured Thermotogaceae bacterium
GGGCCCTCCGCTCAGCGTCTGCAGCGGCTTCCTTACCCTGTTAAAATCCCTCGACCATGGATTCTCGAGGGTTGCGCCAGGCTTTCTTGGGTTTCTTCGAACGGGAGGGTCATGTGATCCTCCCTTCCTCGTCCCTGGTCCCGGACGATCCCACCCTCCTTTTCACCTCAGCGGGGATGGTCCAGTTCAAGGACATCTTCTGGGGCAAGGTTCCCCCGAAATATCCCCGGGTGGCCACGTGCCAGAAGTGCTTTCGCACAACAGACATCGAGCGGGTGGGAAAGACCCCCCATCACCACACCTTCTTCGAGATGCTGGGGAACTTCTCCTTCGGGGACTATTTCAAGGAAGGGGCCATCCGGCTCGCCTGGCGTTTCCTCACCAAAGAGCTTTCCCTGCCTGGGGAAAGGCTCTGGATCTCAGTTTACGAAGAGGACGACGAGGCCTACGCCATCTGGCGCGATGTGATCGGGATTCCGCCGGAGAGGATCGTACGGTTGGGCAAGGAGGACAACTGGTGGGGGCCGGTGGGGGGACAGGGCCCCTGTGGCCCGGACACGGAGATCTTTTGGGATTGGGGAGAGGAGTATTGCCCGGATTGCCCCGGCCCAGGCCACGGCTGCGACCGCTTCTCCGAGATCTGGAACCTGGTCTTCACCCAATACGAGGCCCAACCCGATGGGACCCTTAGGGAGCTCAAACGCAAGAACATCGATACAGGCATGGGTCTCGAGCGTACCACTGCGGTCCTCGAAGGGGTACGGAGCGATTTCGACACCGACCTCTTCCGCCCCATCTGCGAGGAGATCGAGACCCTCTCCCGGGTGGCCGCGGAGCGGACCGCTGAGCGGAACTTGGTGGCCGATCACATCAGGGCCTTGGTGTTTCTGATCGCCGATGGGGTCCTCCCGGGTAACGAGAAGCAGGGGTATGTCCTGCGACGGGTGCTACGGCGGGCGGTGCGGGCCGCGGACCGGCTGGGTCTCCCCGAGGGGATATTGGTCCGCCTGGTGGATCCAGTGGTGGCCACCCTGGGGGATATCTACCCCGAGATCGTGGAGCGGAGACGCCTTGTGGAGGAGGTCCTTTCGCAGGAGGAGAGAGCCTTCCGCAGGACACTGCGGGCAGGCGAGGCCCGGCTGGAGGAGGCCCTCTCGGGCTTGAAGGCAGGGGAGGTCCTTCCCGGGGAGGTGGCCTTCGAGCTTTACGATACCTACGGCTTCCCGGTGGAGCTCACCGAGGAGATCGCCCGGGAGCGGGGGATAGCGGTGGACCGGGAGGGTTTCGAGCGGGAGATGGAGAAACAAAGGGCCCGTTCCCGCAGGGTGGCGGCCTATGAGGCCAAGTTCGCTGTGAAGGACCCCCAGGCCTTGAAGCCCACCGTCTTCCGGGGCTACACCGAGTTGGAGCTGGAAACAGAGCTATCCGTGATCCTGGACCCCCAGGGCGAGGGCCGTGCCACCGTCGGGGAGGGGGAGTGGCGGTTCATCTTCCCCGAGACCCCGTTCTACGCCGAAGCCGGTGGCCAGATCGCCGATACCGGCTGGATCGAGAACCTCTCCCGTCCCGGCAAGGCCGAGGTAGTGGACGTCCAGAAGGTCGACGGGACCTTCCTCCACGCGGTACGTGTGGTGTCCGGGGAGTTCTGGGCGGGGGACAGGTGTCACCTGTCCGTGGACGAAGGCCGACGCCGGGGGATCGAGCGTGCCCACACCGCTACCCACCTCCTGCACGCGGCGCTCCGGAAACACCTGGGGGAGCACGTGATCCAGGCGGGTTCCTGGGTGGGGCCGGAGGAGTTCCGGTTCGACTTCACCCACTTCGCCCCTCTGAGCGACGAGGATATCGAGGCGGTGGAACGGGCGGTGAACGAAGCCGTGGTGCGGGATATCGAGCTTCGGTTCCACCTGATGCCCTTGGAGGAGGCCAAAGCGTATGGTGCCATCGCCCACTTTGAGGAGGAATACCGGGGGAAGGAAAAGGTCAGGGTGGTGGAGGTCCCTGGGGTATCGGTGGAGCTCTGCGGCGGCTGTCACGTGCGCAGGACCGGAGAGATCGGGCTTTTCCTGATCCTCTCCGAGGAAGGGGTGGCGGCGGGCACTCGCCGCATCCGAGCGCTGGTGGGCCTCAAGGCGCGGGATCACTTCGCAGCGCTCAGACGGGAGCTCCAGCGGGTGGCGGAGCTCCTCGAGGCCCCGGTCCAAGAGACCGTCCCGGCCCTGGAGCGCAAGCTCTCCGAGATCAGAGAGCTCCGGGCCGAGGTGAAGCGTCTCGAGGAGGAACGTGCCCTCTCCCTGGTGGATTCCCTCCTCTCGAAGGCCCAGGAGGTGAACGGGGTGAAGCTCCTGGGAGCGGTGGTGGAGGGCGGCCCCGAGCGGGCTAAAAAGCTGGTGGATACCCTGGCGGAGCGCCTGGGCCGCTGTGCGGTGATCCTGGGGACGCAGAAGGAGGGGCGGGCGGTCCTCATCGCGAAGGTAGTGGACGCGCCCCTTTCCGCCGGCGATCTCGTGCGGGCCGCGGCGGAGGCTGTGGGGGGGAAGGGCGGGGGACGCCCCAACTTCGCCCAGGGCGGCGGTCCTCATCCAGAGAAGCTTCCCGACGCCATCTCCCGCGCCCTGGCCCACGCCCGCAAATCCCTCTCCTAGAGGCACTCCTGTTGTACAATCCCCCGGTTTTGGGCAAGATCCCCCTTCGGGTGATGTGAGGTGAAAAAGGATCTCGTCGTCATCGGAGGCGGCTCTGGGGGTTACGTGGCCGCCATCCGGGCGGCCCAGCTGGGCCTAGACGTGTTGCTCGTGGAGAAAGACTCTGTGCTCGGCGGAACATGCCTCAACCGGGGCTGCATCCCCACCAAGGCCCTCCTGCACGCCGCCTCCCTCCTGGGAGAGATAAAAAGGGCCGGTGTCTTCGGCATCGAGGTGCCGAAGGCCTCCCTGGATATGGGTAAACTCCAGGAATGGAAGGGGAAAGTGGTGAACCGGCTGGTGCAGGGGGTACGGTTCCTCCTGGAGCAGAACGGGGTCCAGGTGGTACAGGGAGAAGCAGGTTTTGCCTCCCGGGATACCGTCAGGATAGCGGGCCCGGACATGGAGGTGGAATTCCGTTGGGCGATCATTGCCACGGGATCGGTTCCGAAGGAGCTTCCCGGTTTCCCCTTCGATGGGGAACGGATCCTCTCCTCCCGGGAGGCCCTGGAGCTCCGGGCGTTGCCGGAGGAGCTCCTGGTGATCGGGGGGGGATATATAGGGCTTGAGCTCGCCACCTTCTTCGCCAAGGCCGGCTCCCGAGTCACGGTGGTGGAGGTCATGGAGCAGGTGCTCCCCGGAGTGGACCCCGAGCTGGTGCGGTTCGTGGTGCGCAGGCTCAAGGCCCTGGGTGTCAAGATCCTGACGGGGTGCAAAGCCCGTGATCCCCGGAGGATCCAGGGGGGATTGGCGGTAGAGGTGGAGGGCCAAGGGACCGAGGGCACTTTGGAAGTGGAGAAGGTGCTCGTCTGTGTGGGCCGCCGGCCCTACACCGAGGGCCTCGGCTTGGATGTCTTGGGGTTGGAAACCGATCGGCGCGGTTTCATCCCGGTGGGGGAGGACTGCCGGACGGAGGTGCCGGGGATCCTGGCGGTGGGGGACGTGGCCGGTGAGCCCATGCTGGCCCACAAGGCCCATTTCCAGGGGAAGGTGGCCGCCGCGGTTGCCGCCGGAAGGGAGCCCCCACCCCACTGGAGGGCGATGCCCGCAGCCGTCTTCACCGACCCGGAGATCGCCGTGGCGGGTCTGTCGGAATCGGAGGCCCGGGAGCAGGGCCATGAGGTGGTGGTGGGGCGCTTCCCCTTCACTGCCTCGGGCCGGGCCGTCACCCTCGAGGAGGCCCAGGGGTTGGTGAAGGTGATAGGGGACAAGGACACGGGAAAACTCCTCGGTGTGGGGATCGCGGGGCCTTGGGCATCGGAGCTGGTGGGAGAGGCTTCCCTGGCCATCTCCCAAGGTCTCACCTTGGAGGAGTTCGCCGCGGCCATCCGCCCCCACCCCACCCTCTCCGAGACCCTGATGGAGGCGGCCGAGGCCGCCCTGGGCCAGGCCATCCACGCCCTCAATCGCTGAGTGATAATGGCCAGCGGTTAAAATGTTTCTCGGCACAGCGAAGGAGGTGTGATGATCACCTGGGTCGTGGTAGGGGTCGTGGGAGCGGTCCTGCTCATCTGGATCATCGCCGCTTACAACCGCCTGCAGCGCCTCTCGGTACGTGCGGACGAGGCTTGGCGAGACATCGATACGCTCCTCAAGCAGCGAGCGAACCTGATCCCCAACCTGGTGGAAACGGTCAAGGGCTACGCCGCCCACGAGCGGGAGATCTTCGAGCGGGTGGCCGAGGCCCGGGCCGCGAGCCTCAAGGCCAGGGGGCCCCGGGAGCAGGGACAGGCGGACAACCAGCTCCGGGAGACCCTGCGGACGCTTTTCGCCGTGGTGGAGAACTACCCGGAGCTCAAGGCCAACGAGAACTTCATCTCCCTGCAGCGGAGTTTGGAAGATCTGGAGGAAAAGATCGCCCGCTCCCGCCGTTACTACAACGCCGTCGTTCGGGATCTCAACACCGCCATCCGGGTATTCCCCTCCAATATCGTGGCCCGTCTTTTCGGGATCCGGGAGCGGGAGTTCTACGAGGTGGAGGGGGCTGAAAGGGAGGTCCCCCGGGTCAGTTTCACCGGCTGATGCGCAGGTTGATACTGGCGATCCTCCTCATCTCGCTCCTCCAAGCCATTGTTCTGGCTGAACGGATCGCCGATTACGGGGTGCGGATCCGTATCCAACCTAACGGTGTCGTGGATGTCACGGAGACCATCGTCTACAACTTCGACTTCCCCAGGCATGGGATCTACAGGGATATCCCCTTCCGTTACCGTCTCTCCAATGGGACTTCCTTCTCCACCAGGGTGCACCTGGAAGAGGTGCGCGCCGATGGGAAACCCGTGCCGATAAAGGTTTCCCGCGCGGGCCGTTTCTTGAGGATACGTATCGGCGACCCAAGCCGTTTGGTGGAGGGGAACGTGACCTACACCATCCATTACTCGGTCCTACGGGCCCTGCGGCGGTACGGAGACGAGGTGGAGCTCTATTGGAATGCCATCGGCACTGGCTGGGCTGTCCCCATCGATCACGCTGAGGTAGAGGTTCTCCTTCCGGAGGGGATACCGCCTGAGAAGGTCCGTTACCAAGCCTACGTGGGATCCTACGGGTCTCAGATACCGCTTGCCATGGAATTCCATGAGGGAGGGCTCTCGGGGGAGGCCTCTGAGTTGGAGGCTGGCGAGGGGATTACCGTTGTCGTCCGGTTTCCGGAGGGATACGTGAGCCTTCCGAGCGCCTTCCAGGAGGCTCTCTGGTTCCTACGGGACAACCTCTACCTGGGGGTTCCCCTGCTCGTCCTCCTGGGGATGACAGCGATTTGGTTCAGCCGGGGGAGGGATCCGAAGGTGGGCACCATCGCCCCGGAGTTCTCCCCTCCCGAGGAGGTGGGGCCGGCCGGGGCCGGGGTCCTGGTGGATGACCGATTCGATCCCCGGGACCTCGTGGCGGGGATCGTTTCCCTGGCCACCAAGGGCTATATCCGCCTACGGGAGGTCTGGGAGGAGAACGGAAAGGATCCCACGGATTTCGAGCTCCATCGTACCGATAAGGGGCCGGGGAACGATCTCACCCCCTTCGAGAGGAAGCTCTTGGACGCCCTCTTCTCCGGCCGGGGGAAGGTGGTACGCCTGGGGGACCTGAAATACGAGTTCTACGACGAGGTCCAGGCCCTGGCTGCTGAACTCTACGGGGAGCTCACCCGCCGTGGCTTTTACGCGGGAAACCCGGATAGGGTACGGGATGTCTATCGAGGGATCGCCCTGGGGCTCGTGGCGTTGGGGGTGGCGATAGGGGTCCTGTGGGGATCCCTCTACGCTGGGCTCGCGGTGGGGGGATCGGCTTTGATCGTCTGGGTCTTCTCCTATTACATGCCCAAGAAGACCCGCAAGGGGATCCAAGTGTTGCGGCGGATCTTGGGATTGGAGGAATACATCCGCCGGGCCGAGGCCCCGAGGTTGGAGTTCGCTGCTGCGGAGGAACATTTCGAGGAGCTGCTCCCGTACGCGGTAGCTTTTGGGTTGGCCGAACGGTGGGCAAGGAAATTCGAGGGGATCTTGAAGAAACCGCCCGATTGGTACGAGGGCCGTTTCCCAACCTTCTCCCCGTACCTCTTCGGGTGGCGGCTCCTCGCCTTCCAACAGGTGGCCCACCAGGCGGCGTTCAGCGCACCCCGGTCCGCTGGGGGCGGCTGGAGCGGAGGCTCGGGATTCGGGGGAGGGTTCGCCGGGGGCGGCATGGGTGGTGGCGGTGGAGGTTCCTGGTAGGATGGCGATCCTCTGGATCATCGCGATCCTCGGTGTCTTCCTTGCCTGGGATCTTGTCCGCCGGGATCGAAGGTTGCGACGGGGGAAACGGAGGATCGAGGAGGCATGGGAAGAGGTGGAACGGGCCTTCTCTTCCTGGGTCAGGGCCCTGGAGGATTTCACCGGGACCTTACGGCGGAAGGGATACGTCCCCGTGGCCCGGGGGGAGTTGGAGGAGCTTTTGAGGGAGATCCGGTCCGCCCGAGGGCCTAAGGGGCTCGAGGAAGCCCTGGACCGTGTTCAAGACGTCCTCCATCGCCTTTACGCTGCCCTGCCCCGGAAAGGGCTCACCGAGGTGAGGGAAGCCCAGAACGAGCTGGCCCGCTGTGCCGAGGAATTGGACCTCGTGCGCCGCCGCTACAACGAGCTCGTACGGGTTTGGAACGCCCTCATACAGAGCTTCCCGAACACCCTGATAGCCGGACGCCGCGGGTACAAGCCCCGGGAACTCTTCGGTTCCCGCTTCGATAGCGACTACCACGACACCTTCCCTTTGCGGATCTGAAAAAAGGGGGGCGCCACCGGGCGCCCCCTCCACGATCCCGGACAGGGGAATCACACCCAGCCACGGAGCTTCATCGCCTCCACGACGCGCTTCACCGCCACGATGTAGGCCCCGAGACGGTTGTGGACGTTGTGTTCTTTGGCCGCCTCGTGCACCGCGTGGAAGGCCGCGGTCATCTTGCGGTCGAGGAGCTGGTGTACCTCCTCCTCGGTCCAGTAGAAGTTGTAGGCGTTCTGCACCTGCTCGAAGTAGGAGACAGTGACGCCGCCGGCGTTGCAGAGGAAGTCCGGGATCACGTAGACCCCGCGTCGGTGGAGGATGACATCGGCCTCGGGAGTGGTGGGGCCATTGGCGAGCTCGGCCACGATCTTCGCTTTGATCCTGTCGGCATTTTCCTCGGTGATCACGTTCTCCAAGGCCGCGGGGAAGAGGACCGCCACGTCGAGCTCCAGGAGCTCTTCGTTGGAGATTGACTGGGCCCCGGGGAACCCGACGACCGACCCGGTCTCCTGCTTGTGCTTGAGCACCGCCTCGAAGGGCAGCCCCTCGGGGTTGTAGATCCCACCTTTGGAGTCGGAGACGGCCACTACCTTCATCCCCAGGATCTCTACGGCGAGCTTGTGGGCGAACCGGCCGGCGTTCCCGTAGCCCTGGATGGCGGCCGTGGCCCCTTTAAGCTCGATCCCCAGTACCTTGGCGGCCTCACGAACGGTGTAGATGCCGCCGCGCGCGGTGGCGTCCCCGCGTCCGGCGGATCCGCCCAGGGACAGGGGCTTTCCCGTGATGACGCCCGGGGCGCTCCTGCCCACCATCTTCTCGTACTCGTCCAGCATCCAGGCCATGATCTGGGGGTTGGTGTAGACGTCCGGGGCGGGGACGTCGATCTCCGGGCCGATGTAGTGGCCCAGGGCGCGGATGTACCCCCGGGAGAGCCGCTCCAGCTCCCCCTCCGACATCTCCTTGGGGTTGCAAACGACGCCCCCTTTTCCCCCGCCCAGGGGGAGGTCCATCACCGCCGTCTTCCAGGTCATCCAGGCGGCCAGGGCCCGCACCGTGTCGAAGGTCT
>CAYTCK010000053.1:0-1497 GCA_964436445.1 uncultured Thermotogaceae bacterium
GAAGATAGGGGTCATCGCCGTCCAAGGCGACGTGCGGGAACACCTCCGGGCGCTGAAGCGGTTGGGGGCCGAAGCGATCCCCGTGCTCAAGCCCGCCCACCTGGAGGGGATCTCGGGCCTTGTCTTCCCCGGGGGAGAAAGCACGGCCATCTGGAGGCTTCTGAAATGGTCAGGCTTGGTGGAACCTATCGAGGAGCTCCACCGGGAGGGTCTCCCCATGTTCGGGACCTGTGCCGGGATGGTGCTCTTGGCCAAGGAGGTCGTCAACTGGCCCGAGCGGTTCTTCGGGTTCATCGACATCGCGGTGGAGCGCAACGCCTCCGGTCGTCAGGTGGATTCCTTTGAGACCGAACTCGAGGTCAAAGGGATCGGGAGGGTACCCGCGGTCTTCATCCGGGCGCCCTATATCCGCCGTGTCGGTTCTGGAGTGGAGGTGTTGGCGGAGTACCAAGGAAACCCGGTGATGGCCCGGGAAGGGAAGGTACTCGTCGTGAGCTTCCATCCGGAGCTTACCGACGACCTGCGTGTCTACGAGTTTTTCCTTAAAATGTGCCAGGAAGACCACGGAAACCACGGAAAGGGGTGAGGCATGGTAAGGATAGCGATCAACGGCTTCGGAAGGATCGGAAGGGTCTTCACGCGGATCGCTGCTGTGGATCCCGAAATCGAGATCGTGGCCATAAACGACCTCTTCTTCCAGAAGCTGGGAACAGAGTGGGCGAGACATCTGCTCAAGTGGGATACCGTTTACCGCCGTTACGAGCTGGACGTGGAGCTCCAGGAGGATGGGAAGGTGTTGGCTATTGGCGACCGCCAGAGGCCCAAACTCCTGGCGGAGCCGGACCCGGCCAAGCTCCCCTGGAGGGACCTGGGGGTGGACGTTGTGATCGAGGCCACAGGCGTCTTCCGTGATCCCGACAAGGCCAAGGCGCACCTGGACGCCGGGGCGAGGAAGGTCCTCATCACCGCCCCACCCCGGGGGGAGAGGGCGAAGGAGGTCCTCCAGATCCTGTGGAGGGTGAACGAGGACCAGTATATCGAGCGGGGCAAACCCGATATCGTCTCCGCTGCCTCCTGCACCACCAACTCCCTGGGCCCGGTGGTGAAGGTCCTGCATGAGGCCTTTGGGATCGAGAACGGCTTCCTCACCACAGTGCACGGTTACACCAACGACCAGCGGATCGTGGACGCCGCCCACAAGGACCTCGCCCGGGCCCGGGCCGCGGCGGCGAACATCATCCCCACCTCCACCGGCGCCGCCCGGGCCATCCCTGCCATCTTCCCGGAGCTCGAGGGCAGGATGGACGGGATAGCCATGCGGGTCCCGGTGCCCTGTGGCTCCGTCTCCGACTTCACTGCCACCTTGAAGCGGGAGGTGACGGTCGAGGAGGTCAACGACGCTTTTAGGAAGGCGGCGCAGACTCCCCTGGGTGAGGTGATGGCAGTGGTGGAGGAGCCCATCGTCTCCTCCGACGTCCTCGGGGAGTCCCACTCCGC
>CAYTCK010000053.1:1597-7915 GCA_964436445.1 uncultured Thermotogaceae bacterium
GGGTTGTTGGCACTCCTCTACCCGCCGCGTTGTTTTCTCTGTGGCAGGGAGCTTCGTACCCTGCGTCCTTTATGTGATGATTGCCTCCAGACTCTCCCCTTTTTCTCCGGTCCCGTCTGCCGCGTCTGTGGTGTCCCAGTGGAGGAAGGGATCGATCTCTGCCGGGAGTGCGCGGTGGAACCCCGGCCCTTCTCCTGGGCGCGGTCCCTGGGGCCGTACCGGGGGGAGCTCAGGGCCCTTGTCCTGGGGCTCAAGTACGGGAAGGAAGTGGCCTTGGCCCGCCTTTTGGGACACCGGATGGCTGGGCTTTTGGTGGGCGATGTTCGAGTGGTGACCTACGTGCCCCGCGACCCAAAGAGGCCTGGCTTCCATGGGGCCGAGGCCCTGGCCCGGGAGGTGGCCCGGACCCTGGGCCTCCCAATGCGGGCGCTCCTACGCAAGCTCCGCTCCACCCCGCCCCAGGTGTCCCTCTCCTGGGCAGAGCGCAGGGAGAACCTCCGGGGCGCCTTCCGGGCCACGCCGGGGAGGGGGGAGGCGGTGCTTCTGGTGGACGATGTCTACACTACCGGGGCCACGGTATCCGAGTGCTCCCGGGCCCTTCTGGAAGCGGGGTATGGGGAGGTGGGGGTGCTCACCGTGGCCCGCTCGCTTCCGGATGAGGATTGAACGCTTCGTGGTAGGCCCTCTGAGGACGAATTGTTATCTCCTGGAGGAGGGAGGGGAAGCTGTGGTCATCGATCCGGGCGCGATCACCCCGGAGCTCATGGCAGCCCTAAAGGGAAAGAGAACGCGCTATATCCTCCTTACCCACGGTCATTTCGACCACGCCGAAGGTGCCCCGAGCCTGCGGGAGCGCACCGGGGCGGCACTCCTTTATCACGCTGCGGAAAGGGCCTCGTTCCTTGCCTTCGGCCGGGAACCACCGCGCCCCGACGGATACCTGGAGGAGGGTTTGCGGATCGCGGTGGGAAGGGAGTCGCTTGAGGTGTGGCACCTCCCTGGACACTCCCCGGGTTCCGTTGTATTCCTATGGAGGGTGGGGAAGGTGGTCTTCGGAGGTGACCTCCTCTTCGCCGGCTCGGTGGGCCGGTGGGATCTCCCCGGGGGGTCGTTGGCGGATCTCCGCGTTTCCCTGCGCCGGATCATGGGTTTACCTGACGATTGGAAGGTGCTGCCGGGGCATGGCCCTCCCACCACCATCGGGTCCGAGCGGAGGGGGAATCCCCTCCTGAAGGAGCTCCTATGGGGAAACTTGAGCTAGAGGAGATCAAGCAGCGGGTGGATATCGTGGAGCTCATCGGCCGCTACGTGGCCCTGAAGCCCTCCGGCAAGGGTTACAAGGGCCGCTGTCCCTTCCACCCCGACGATACCCCTTCCCTCTACGTCTCCCCGGAGAAGGGGCTCTGGCACTGCTTCGGCTGCGGGGCCGGCGGGGATGCCATAGGGTTCCTGATGCGGATCGAACACCTTTCCTTTCGCGAGGCCCTGGAGCGGCTGGCTGCGGAGGTGGGGGTAGAGCTTCGGGAAGAAGGGGAGCGTCAACGCCTCCTCAGGGTGAACGCGGCTGCCGAGGCCTTTTTCCGGGAGAGGCTCCGGGCCCCGGAAGGGAAGGACGCCCGGGAGTATCTCCTCTCCCGGGGAATCGGTCCGGACCTCTGGGATGCCTGGGGATTGGGTTATGCCCCGGACTCCGGCGATGCTCTGCTCTCGGCCCTGGCACGGCATGGGGTGGAAGAACTCCTGAAGCTGGGGCTCGTTCTGAAAGGGGAGAGGGGTTACAGGGATCGTTTCCGGGATCGGATCATCTTCCCCCTGCGGGATGAGCTGGGGCGGCCGGTGGCCTTCGCCGGCCGGGCCCTCCGAGGGGAGCCCAAGTACCTCAACACCCCCAATACGCCTCTCTTCACCAAGGGAACACTGCTTTACGGTCTGGATCGGGCCCGGGAGCGGATCAAGACCGCGGGTCAGGCGGTTTTGGTCGAGGGATACACCGATGTGATAAGCCTCCATGCTGCCGGGGTGACCGAGGCGGTGAGTTCCATGGGCACTTCACTCACCGAGTCCCAGGCCCGCAGGCTCTCCCGCTATGCCCAACGGGTGATCATCGCCTACGATGCCGATGCCGCTGGGGAGAGCTCCACCCTGCGGGGGATCGGGATCCTACTGGATGCTGGCTTGGAGGTGGGGATCGCGGTGCTCCCGGAGGGTGAGGACCCCGATTCCCTGGTGCGGAACCAAGGGTTGGGGCAGCTACGGGCCGCCCTGGAGGGAGCGATCCCCTTCCGACGGTTCCTGCTGGAGCTCCTGCCCCGGCGCTTCGACCTGAGGAGCCTCAAGGGCAAGGAGGCCGCCCTGGAGCTGGTACGGTCCCTCTGGGAGCACATCCGGGATCCCCTCATCCGAAGGGAATGGGCCCAAGAGCTCTCGTTGCTTTTGGAGCTCCCCGAGGAGGAGGTGTGGGGCGCCCTCAAGGGACGGATCTCCTGGGGGGAAAGGGAGTCGGAGCCCGCCTTCGGGCCGGAGGAGGTTGTGCTCAGGTTCCTGCTCCTGGGGAAGTTGGGGCAGGAGCGGGTTTCCCAGCTTGAAGTCGGGGACTTCAGCCCTCAATATCAAAGGATCGTGGGGTTATGGTTGGAGCGCTGGCGGGAGGGGAAGGGCACCGACCCACGCTCCCTCACATTGGAGCTTGGGCCCGAGGATCAGGAAAGGCTAAGCAGGATCCTGCTTTGGGACGTCAACTTTTCCGACGAAAATAAGGCCCTCGAAGATGCTTGGCAGCGTTTCTATCTCGTCCCGAAGTTGGAGAAACGCCTGGCGGAGCTTAGGGAGAGGATGTCAGAGGCTGAGAAGGCCAGGGACCTGGAGCGGTTGCGGGAGTTGAGCCAAAAGTACATGGACCTCTGTCGGGGGAAGGTGAGGCTTTCCGGGGGCGCTTATGGGGGATAAGGAAAAGGGTTGGCCCGAGGGGTGGGTTGGAGATCCTGGCCCCGAGGAGAACGGGGAGCCTGAGTCCCTGGGCCCCTTGGAGGAAACCGGCGGCCGGGAGGATCCCATCCGGACGTATCTTCGGGAGATAGGGAAGATCCCCCTCCTCACCAAGGAGGAAGAGGTGGCCTTGGCCAAGGCCATGGAGGAGGGCAAACTCGCCGCCAAACGCCTCAAGGAGGAAGGCGAAAAACTCTCCCCGGAGGAGCGGGCCGAGCTGGAGCGGAAGGTGAAGGAGGGCGAGGAGGCCCGCAAGAAGCTCATCGTCTCCAACCTCCGTCTGGTGGTCTCGGTGGCCAAGAAATACATGCACCAAGGTCTTTCCCTCCTGGACCTCATCCAGGAAGGGAACATCGGCCTCATGCGGGCGGTGGAGAAGTTCGACTGGCGCAAGGGTTACAAATTCTCCACCTACGCCACGTGGTGGATCCGTCAGGCCATCACCCGGGCCCTGGCGGACCAGACCCGCACCATCCGTGTCCCCACACATGCCATGGAGACCATGCACGATGTGGCCGAGGCCAAAAGGGAGCATATCCAGCGCTACGGCACCCCGCCGACCTATGAGGAGCTCTCCGAGATCCTGGGGATCCCCGTGGACAAGGTGAAGCGGGTCGAGCAGATCGCCAAGTACACCTCCTCCCTGGAGCGGCCCCTCTCCGAGGACGAGGACGAGACCCTGGGCGACCTCATCGCCGACGAGACAGCCCCGTCCCCTTCCAAGGAGGCCCTGAAGGAAAAGCTCCGGGAAGAGCTTCTGAAGGCCCTGGAGGACCTGGACCCCCGGGAGCGGGAGATCCTGGAGCTCCGCTACGGCCTCCGGGACGGCCACCCCCGCACCCTGAAGGAGGTGGCCGCCATGTTCGATGTGACCCGGGAGCGGATCCGCCAGATAGAGATCCGGGCCCTGGAGAAGCTGAAGCACCCTTCCCGTAGGGATGCCTTGAAGCGCTATCGGGATCTGTTGCTCTCCGAGGAGTGAGGATCCCGGTAATCGCCGGCCCCACTGCCACGGGGAAATCCGAGATCGGGGTCCTTCTGGCGGAGATCTTGGGAGGGGAGGTCGTCTCCGCCGACGCCCGGGCTGTTTATCGGGACCTGGAGGTGGGGACAGCGAAACCTCCATCGGAACTCCGAGCCCGTGTGCCCCATCACCTCCTGGATTTCGTCCCGTGGTGGGAGCGCTATGACGCCGTCAGGTTCCGCCGGGACTGCGAGCGGGTGGTCCGGGAGATACTGGCCCGGGACAAGGTCCCGGTGATCGTTGGGGGCAGCACCCTCTACATCCGGGCACTCACCGTGGGGATATTCAAGGGCCCGGGAGCGGATCCCCAACTGCGGCGGGAGCTCTTGGGACGGCCCTTGGATGAGCTCTACGCCGAGTTGGTCCGAGTGGATCCCGTTGCTGCCTCCCGGATCGGGGCCAGGGACAGGGTGCGGATCGTCCGGGCCCTAGAGGTCTACCGCCTAACCGGGAAGCCCATCTCCTCCTTCTGGGGGAAGGAGGAGCCGTTCCCGTGGCCGCTGCTCGTCGTAGGGATCACCATGGAGCGGCGGGAACTCTATCGGAGGATCGTGGCCCGGGCCCACCGGATGTTCGCCGGGGGCCTGTTGGAAGAGGCCAAGGTACTCTTCCGCACGAAACTTCCGGCCGATGCTCCCATCCTGCGCACCATCGGCTACCGGGAACTCTTCCCTCACTTGCTGGGAGAGTGTTCTTTGGAGGAGGCCAAGGCGAAGGTCATCGCCGCCACCAAAGCCTATGCCCGCCGGCAGCTCATCTGGTTCCGGCGGGAGCCCGGGATCCTGTGGCTCGATCGCACCGGTCTCACCGAGGCCGAGGTGGCCCAGGAAATCGCCTCCCTTCTTGGCCGCTAGGGGAAAAATCCCTACAATGGGGTTTGCCATGCAACCGGTCTTCTCCGCCGCGGCCATCGCCCGGCTGGACAGGATCAGCGAGGAGCTGGGGGTAGAACGAATACTTTTGATGGAATCGGCCGCCCGAGGGGGGGCCGAATACCTCCAGCGGACCCTCGGTCGTCCCCTGAGGCGGCATGTGTTGGCGGTGGCCGGAAAAGGGGGGAACGGCGGTGATGCCCTGGGGATCGCCCGCTGGCTCGGTCTCTGGGGGGCCGAGGTATTGGCTGTTCTCCTGGGGGAGCCCCAAGGGGCAGCTGCGCTCCAGGCGCGGGCCTTCGAAGCATCCTTCCCCGGCCGCCTCTTCCGGGTGCGCTCTCAGAGGGAGATGGAACGCTTTCGGGGCCCCATCGCTAGGGCCGACCTGGTGGTGGACGGGATCCTGGGCGTGGGGCTGCGCGGAGCCGCTAGGGGCCTCGCGGCCAAAGCGATCCAGCTCGTGAACGATTCCCTGGGGTTGGTGGTGGCTGTTGATATCCCTTCGGGGCTGGATGCCGATTCGGGCGAGATCCCTGGTCCGGCGGTGGAGGCGGACATCACCCTGGCCATGGGAGCTTTGAAGCCCTGCCACCTCCTTCCCCCAGCCGCCGGGAACTGTGGCCAGGTGGAGGTGATAGACGTTGCCTACCCCCAGCCGGCCTGGGATCAGGTATCGCCCGAGGCTGAGGTCCTCTCCCCGAGTTTCTGCGCCGCCGCCCTTCCCCCACGGGACCCCTTCGGTCACAAGGGGACCTTCGGCAAAGTCCTGGTGGTCGGGGGATCGGTGGGGATGGCCGGAGCCGCTGCCCTGGCCGCCGAGGCCGCTTACCGGGCCGGGGCCGGTCTCGTGCACATCGCCTGTCCTGAACCCCTGTATCCGGTCCTGGAAACGGGGCTCACCGAGGTCCTGGTACATCCCTTCCCGGCGACGAAACGGGGCATCTTCGCGAAGGAGGCGGTCAAAGGGGTTCTCAAGCTGGCGGCGGATATGGACGTGGTGATCTGCGGCCCCGGGCTGGGGAGGGGGCCCGGGCCTGTGGCCCTGGTGGAGTCCCTGCTGCAGAGCGTTCCGAAGCTGGTCTTGGACGCCGATGGGTTGAACGCCTTGGCTGGGCGGGCAGGCCTCCTGAGGGGCGCCGCCGGGGAGGTGATCGTCACGCCTCACCCAGGGGAGTTCGTGCGGCTCGCCGGGGGCACGGTGGACGAGGTGGTGGCTCACAAGATCGAGCGGGCCCGTCGGGCGGCCAAAGATTGGGGAGTTGTCGTTGTCCTGAAGGGCCCTCCCACGGCCATCGCCACTCCGAACGGCGACGTCTACTTGAACACAACCGGCAACACCGCCCTGGCCCATGGGGGCTCGGGGGACGTCCTCTCCGGACTGATCGGTGGGATCTGGGCCGGGGGAGCAGAAGCTTTGGAGGCTGCCTGTGTTGGGGT
>CAYTCK010000054.1:0-7858 GCA_964436445.1 uncultured Thermotogaceae bacterium
TACTTTATAATGGTTTCTGTCGGTAAAGCTTGGCTGGAACTTAGGGAAAGGGGGTGAAGAGCGGCCGGGCTGCCACGGACGGAACATCGATCCGGGCATCCCGATAAAGGCAAACCCGGGGAAACTCGGGGGCGCAAAGCCACGGGCCCTAACGCTATGGGCGAGGGTAGCCGGGCTGCCGAAGGATGTCGCGGACATTTCAGTTTCTCGTTCTTTGTGGTGTAGCTGTGTTCCACTCGCTTCTTCTGCTTGGCGGATTCGGCTCACAGAACCGCACTCCCTCAACGGAGGAAATAGCAGGGGAGGCTGCTGGTTATATTGTCCCCTCTTCCTCGAACGGGATCCGGTGGGGGTTGGTCGCCGTCCGGGCGCCGGATGCTTGGCGGGTGAGCCCCGGCTCACCGGATGTGGTGGTGGCGGTGATCGACGCCGGCATCGATTACACCGTCCCCGAACTCCGGGAGCGGATGTGGGTCAACCCCGGCGAGATCCCTGGTAACGGACGGGACGATGACGGCAACGGCTATGTGGACGACATCCATGGCTGGGATTTCCGGGACAACGACCCGGATTCGCTGACAGGCACTCCCATAAACTGGCACGGGACCTTCGTGGCCGGTCTCGTGGCAGCGGCCCTCGATCGTCACACCGGTCTGGGGGGTGTAGCCCCTGGGATCAAGATCATGGACATCAGATTTCTCGATTCCAAAGGGCTTTTCTACACCAGCGATTGGGAAAAGTTGGTGCAGGCCATCGACTACGCCGTGGCGAATGGCGCCCGTATCATAAATCTCTCCCTCTACATGGCGGTGAAACCCCCGCCAGCGGTGCGGGAGGCCATTAGGCGGGCGGTGGACCACGGGGTATTGGTGGTGGCCGCGGCGGGGAACTCCGGGGGCCAAGTACGGTATCTGGCCTCCTGGCCAGAGGTCCTGGCCGTGGGAGCCGTGGACCGGGAGGGAAGGCCCGCCCCCTTCTCCAACCGGGGGTCCGGTGTGTTCCTGGCAGCCCCCGGGGTGGAGGTCCATTCCTTCGGCCCCAAAGGGACACCCCTCACGGGGTCGGGGACCTCCTTCGCCGCACCCCATGTGAGCGGGGCAGCGGCCCTACTCCTCTCGCTGAGGCCGGATCTTTCCCCCAAGGAGATCCGGGAGCTCCTCGCCCGGGGGGCAAAGGACCTGGGGAGCCCTGGCTGGGACGGGGCCACCGGGTTCGGCCTGGTAGATGCCGCCGCCTCCACCGGGCTCCTGGTCGGAAGCTGAGCTCAGTCCCCCAACGCCGCCTCCAGGGCGGCCAGGGCATGGATCTCGGCTGTGTTCAGGATCGCTACATCCAGGGAATCCTTGGGGATGAGGAGGGGAAGCTCGGTGCAACCCAGGATGATGCCCTGGGCCCCTTTCCGGATGAGCTTCTCCGCGATGCCGATGACCCGGGCCCTGGAATCCTCTCGGATCAGGCCGCGGGCCAATTCCTGGTAGATGATGCGATGTATCTCCTCCCGCTCCCCGGGGTCAGGGACTATCACCTCGATCCCGACTTCCCCCATCCCCCGCCGGTAGAAATCGCCCTCCATGGTGAACCTGGTCCCCAGAAGCCCCACCCGCTCGAGCCCCAGCCGCTTGGCCTCGCGGGCCGTGGCTTCCACGATGCTCAGGAGAGGAATCGGGGAGCGGCGAGCCACCTCCGGGAAGACGGCGTGGAGGGTGTTGGCAGCGATGAGCCCCAGCTGGGCCCCGGCCCGGTGTAGAGCCTGGAAGACCGCCACCATCCTTGCGGTGATGAGGTCCCATTCCCCGGCGTGCTGTAGACGGGCGAAGTCGCCGAAGGAGACTGAATAGATGATGATCTCCGGGTAATCGGCCCTCCCGGTACGGCGCACTACCTCTCGGGTTATGGTCCGATAATAGAGGACGGTGGACTCGGCGCTTACACCCCCCAGGATGCCGATGCGCTTCATAGCGATCCACGATAGCTCCCTCAGTGTCCGTCGGCAAGGGGTTTGCCGGAACGATGCCTTTCCCGTAGCTTTCGCACCGTGAGCTCTCTAGGCGCGAGGTTACGGGGCTTCCCGAGGCGGTTCCCGGCGGGGATCTGGGCTTTGGTGGGGATCCAGCTCATCACCGCTTTCGGGTTTTCCATCTCCCTGCCCTACCTCTCCCTCTACCTCCACCGCCAACGGGGACTCTCCATGACCGCGGTGGGGGGGATCATGATGGCCAGTGCCCTGGCCGCAGCCGCTTTCCGGCTTTTAGGGGGTGAGCTCTCCGACAGGTTCGGTAGGAGGCCTGTGCTCCTTTTCTCCCTGGGGCTGCGGGTGGGTCTCTTCGGAGGGATGGCGGGGCTCTTAGCCTTCTCGGGGCCGATCTGGGCCATCGCCCTGGATTACATCCTGGTTCGCCTCACCGGGGCCTTGGCCATGCCCGCCATCTCTGCCATGGTGGCGGATCTTGTGCCCGCTGACCGCCGGAACGAGGGCTACGGGATCCTACGGGCCGGCACGAACCTAGGTTGGGGGGCGGGCCCGGCCGTCGGGGGATACCTCGCGGCCGTGCATCCCTACCACGTGCTCTTCGCTTTCACCACGTTGGCCTCCCTCCTCTCGTTGGCCCTGGCCCTTGCCTTCGCCCGGGAGTCACAGTGCCAGCGGGAGGAGGGCGTGGGCATCAGAGCCCTGTTGGAGACCTTCACCGACCGGCACTTCATCCCCTTCGTGGGCCTTTCCCTTCCAGTGCTGGTGGTGGGAGGGCAGCTGGTTTCCACCCTCTCCGTTTTCGTGGTTGACCGACTGGGTTATCCGGAGGCCGCCTTCGGAGGGATGCTCACCTTGAACGGCTTCCTGGTGGCCGTCCTTCAGTACCCCTTGGCCGTATTGCTCCAACGCTGGCCCCGGCTGGTGGGCCTGGTAGCTGGGTCCTTGCTTTACGGTTTTGGGTACGTGCTTTTCGGCTGGCTCCATGCCTACGGATGGCTGTTGGGGATCATGGTGGTGATCACCCTGGGGGAGATGCTCTTCGCGCCGACAAGCTCAGCGGTGGTGGCCGACCTCGCTCCGCCTGCCCGCCGGGGCCGGTACATGGGCGCCTTCGGGCTCGCCGAGTCCTTCGGCTGGTCCGCCGGGCCCTTCCTAGGGGGCATTCTGCTTGATCTCTTCCCGGAGGATCCCAGGTCCATGTGGGGGATCATCTCCTCGCTCTCCCTGGTGGCAGCGGTCGGCTTCATCCCCTGGTGGCAGCGACTGAAGCGCTCCCGTCGGGTGCTCCCGGTGCCCGCGCGGACGGAGAGGGCTTAAGCTCGGGCTTGTGCCCACAGTCCCCGGGCGATCCCCGCGAGCACCAGGGCCATCCCCACCCCCTGCAGGGGGCGGATCCCCTCACCGAATATCAGGAAGGCCCATAGGGAAGAGCCCAGGGGTTCCCCCAGGATGGCCACCGCCACCGCTGCTGCTGGCAGCCGACGCAGGGACCAATTAATGCTCGTATGGCCCAGGATCTGCGGCCCCAGGGCGAGAAGAAGGAGCCAGGGCCAATCCCCACCCTGGGGCAGGACCTCCCAAGGTCCCAGGGCGCAGAGCCCGAGGAGGAGAACACCGGATGTCCCGTAGGAGATGAGTACGTAAGCCAAAAGCTCAGCCCTGTCCCGCACCCTCCGGCCGACCATGAGGTAACCGGAGGCCATGGTCGCCCCCAAAAGCGCAAGGAGATCCCCCAGGAGGGCCCGCCCGCCGAAGGAGAGATCCCCCCAGCCGATGAGGAAACTGCCCGCAAGGGAGAGACCGATCCCCTGCCAGAGCCCCCTGGGGGGCCGTTCCCCGAGGAAGAAGGAGAGGAGGCCAACGAAAAGGGGATTCGTAGTGACAAGGACCACGGAGCTCGCCACGGTGGTGAGACGCAGGGACGTTATCCACAACGAAAAATGCAGAGCCAGAAAGACCCCTGAGAGAAGGGAGAGTCCCCATCCCTCCTGACCCAATGGCAGGGAGCGTCGCAGGAGGACCCAGGGAAACATGATGGCAGCGGCCAGGATCATCCTCCAGGCTGCCACCACCACAGGGGGGGAGGCGGTGAGGCGGATCAGAATAGCGGCGAAGGAGATGGTGGTAACTCCGAAGAGGAGGATGGGAACAGTGGCCACCCGGTGGGCCCCCCTCATCCCCCTTCCAAGGCCTCCTTCAGGGCTGGGAGCACCGCCTCGGCCGCACGGTACCCCACCTCCACCGCCGGGCCGATGTCGGTGTAGCGGGGAGGATGGTCGCCGAACTCCGGACGCAGCAGGAAATCCGGGGCCTCGAGCCTGGACTCGAGCTCCAGGATCCGCTTCTGGAAGATAGTGGCCATTTGGAAGAGAACAGAGAGGACATTTGGCCTCCGCATGTCCTTCTCCTGTGGCGTCACCAGGACGTCGACCCCCAACACCACCTCCGCTCCCAGGCTTCTCACTGCAGCTACCGGCAGCGGATCCACCGTCCCCCCATCGATGAGGAGGCGACCCTCCCACTCCACCGGGACCACGAGACCTGGCACAGCGCTGGAGGCACAGATCGCCTTCGCCAAGGGGCCCCGCTCGATCCAGAAGGCCTGACCAGTTCGGAGATCGGTGGCCACGGCAACGAAGGGTATCTCAAGCTCCTCGATGCGCTTCTCCCCCACGAATCCCTGGATCGCTCGCAGGAGAGATTTACCAGAGGTCCAACCCCGCCAGACGGGGCCCGGCAAGAGATGCTTCCCTACCCCGTACCAGCCGAGCTCCTGCCAAAAGCGGGCCAGCTCATCCAGAGGAACCCCGGCAGCATAACACCCACCCACCCAGGCTCCCACGCTGGCCCCGGCAATGGCCCCCACCGGGATCCCGGCGTCTTCTAGGGCCTTGAGGACCCCGATATGGGCATTGCCACGAGGGCCCCCGGAGCTCAGGGCCACCCCCAGCTTGCGCAACCTATCAGGCAAAAGAAAAGGGGGCGGGCATCGCGCCCGCCCCCCTTGTGGGACTCATTCCTTGCTGATCGCCCCCACGGGGCACTGATCGATGGCCTCCTGGACACAGGGAAGGTTCTCGTCGGCCCCGGGTTTCACCTGGGAGAGTCCGTCATCGCCCAGCTCGAAGACTTCGGGACACACTTGGGCGCAGATCCCACAGCCGGTACAGAGGTCTTTGTCGACCTTGATAGCCATGGCACCTCCTTTTCGATACTGGGAATCTTGCGGGAGAACTTTACAGAAAAGGCGGGCCGTAAGACAAATATGGCGGTTGCATCTCCGCTCACGGCTCACTATCCTCCTGGGGAAGGGGGGATTGGGGTATGAAGAAAAGGTTCCTGTTTATCCTGTTCATGGCTTTTCTGGGGATGCTCCCTGTCTTGGGTAACGGAACCCAGGAGCGGGTGGCCCAGGCCGATGCCCTTTTCGACCAGGTCTTGAACAGCGTCTACACACCCCAAGAGCACGATGCGCTTATGGCCACCCTGCGGCAGGCCATCTCCCTGTACGAGAGTGCCCTGGAAGCAAATCCGAGCGATCCCCACGTTCTGAAGCGTCTCTCCCGGGCCTATTACACCCTCGCCGACATCTTCCTGCAGGGGAAGAAGGACAAGAAGGCCGCCTACGCCAAGGGCCAGGAGTACGGTGAGCGGGCCCTGCGTCTCTGCCCGGGATTCGTGGAGTTGGAGAAGGAGAAGGGCTTCGTGGAGGCGGTGAAATCCTGCGAAGATATCGAGGCCCTCTACTGGACCTACGCCAACTGGGCCCGGAAGGACGAGTTCGAGATCCTGGCGGCCTTCTTCCGAGGAGATGCCCCCAAGCTCCGGGCCCTGATCGAGCGGGCGGCGGAGGTGGACGAGACCTACATCTGTTACGGTCCCCTGCGCTCCCTCGGGGCCTATTGGGCCAAGCTTCCCTTCGGGAAGGACCTCGACAAAGCGAAAGAGCTCTTCGAGCGGGCCATCGCCGGCTGCCCGGAGTATCTGGAGAACCTCCAGTTCTACGTTGTCTACTACGCTGATATCGTCAAAGACGAGGAATTGGCCGACCGCTACGTTCAAAAAATCCTGGACGCCCCTATCGGGGATTACCCCCTTTACAACTCCTGGGTAAAGCTCTGGGCGCGCTCCCGGGTTGGAGGCTGATCAACCGGACCGTTTGAGGCGGCCCGTCCGCTTGGCGTAGCGCTCCGCGATCGAAAAGACCCAGGTGCCAAGGAAGATCATGGCGAAGCCCCCCAGGGCCAAAAGCCCTAACGGGCGGGCCGCATCCCCAAGACTCCTTCCTTCCAAGATCGCCTCCCGCATTCCCTGGATGACGTATGTGGCCGGGGAGGCCCGGGCGAAGAACTGCAACCAACCCGGAAGGACTTCCACCGGATAGTAGACCCCCGAAATCAGGAGCAGGATGGCTGCCACCACGTTCGTCATCTGCACCCCACGTTCAGGGAAGAGGAGAGGCATAACCGCCGCCAGGATCCCGAAGCCGGTGAAGGAGATGCTCCCCACCAAAAGCCACAAAGCCGCCGCCCCGAGGTCCGCCTTTCCCAAGTCGAGATCGAAGAAGGAGGCCGCGACGGCCAGTATGAGGAGCGTGCGAGCCACCCCGTAGACCACCGCGAACAGGCTCGTCCCCACGAGATGCGTCAGGCGGGAACTCGGGGCCATGAAAGTGTACTCGATCGTCCCCTCCCAACGCTCCCAGGCCACCATCTCGGAGATCACGTAGAAGATCTGGGAGAGGTATGCCCAAACGAGGGTTCCCACGAGGAGGTACAGGGTGAGATAGCTCCCGTTCACCCCTGCCCCGGAGATCCTCTCCGTCCCCAGGCCGATGTAGGCCACCGCCAGGGCACTGGTGAGGGAGTAGACGAACCACACGAGCTCCCAACCCCAATAGCGCTTTGTGAGGTGGATATTGCGGGCTACGAACCCCCAGGCGGCGATGAGCTCGCGCCTAAGCGGCCTCAGAGCCCTCATCGTCCCCCCATTCCCTGCCGGTGACGGCGAAGAAGACCTCCTCCATGGTAACTTCCCTGCCATCGCGGCTCACCCGGGCCTTGAGCTCCGCTGGGGTCCCCGTGGCCACGATCCTGCCTGCGTCCAGGATCGCGAGTCTGTCGCAGATGCGATCGGCTTCCTCCATGTCGTGTGTGGTGAGGAGTACGGTGGTCCCTTCCCTTTCCCTGAGCTCCGTGATCAGCTCCTGCACTTCCCTTTTGGAACGTGGATCGAGGCCGGTGGTAGGCTCGTCGAGAAGGAGGAGCCGCGGTGGATGCAGGAGGGCACGGGCCACCGCCACCTTCTGCTGTTGACCCCGGGAGAGACGTTCCATGGGCCTTCGGATCTGATCCGCCGAGAGGCCAAGCTGCCCTAGAAGCTCCCGGGCCCTCACGGCAGCGACCCTGCCGGGGATCCCGTAGAGTCTCGCCCCGTAGAGGAGGTTCTCCAGGGGTGAGAGCTTTTTGAAGAACGCCGCTTCTGTGGAGACCCGGTGCACCAGCTCCCGAACCCTCTTGGCCTCCCGCACCACGTCGTGTCCGAAAACCCGGACCTCGCCGGCATCGGGGATGAGGAGCGTGGCGATGATCCTAACGAGGGTGGACTTGCCGGAACCGTTAGGACCGAGCACGCCGAAGATCTCTCCTTCCCACACCTCGAACTCGATTCCATCAAGGGCCACTGCCGGCTTCCTCCGGAACCCCTTCCGGAAGGTCTTCCGCAAGCCTTGGGTCTCTATCGCCTTCATGACGTAACTTCCCTGGACAACCTAGTGATCTCACACTGGGGTCGC
Source organism: uncultured Thermotogaceae bacterium (assembly GCA_964436445.1). GTDB lineage: Bacteria > Bipolaricaulota > Bipolaricaulia > Bipolaricaulales > Bipolaricaulaceae > CAYTCK01. Next base: position 7,767 of record CAYTCK010000054.1, read on the forward strand.
TCGGCGGGTCGCTCTCAACCGAACTTAGGATCCCATTATAACCTCGTCCTTGCACCCCTCACGTCCCACCAAGTGGTGTAAAAGAGGTTAGC
>CAYTCK010000055.1:0-7755 GCA_964436445.1 uncultured Thermotogaceae bacterium
GATGTGGGCCGTTAGCTCAACTGGCAGAGCAGCGGACTCTTAATCCGCGGGTTGGGGGTTCGAGTCCCTCACGGCCCACAAGGGTCGTTAGCTCAGCTGGCAGAGCACCGGCCTTTTAAGCCGGGGGTCGCAGGTTCGAGCCCTGCACGACCCAGAAGACCCCGTCGTCCAGCGGCCTAGGACACCGGGCTTTCAATCCGGTAACGGGGGTTCAAATCCCCCCGGGGTCAAAGGCTTGGCCGATAAAGTGGAGCTGAATATAATTATGGGCGAGTAGCTCAGTGGAAGAGCATCCGGCTTACATCCGGAAGGTCGGGGGTTCGAACCCCTCCTCGCCCAGGAGCAGCGGGGACGTGGTCTAGGCCGGACTAGGACGCCGGATTGTCACTCCGGAGATCGCGGGTTCAAATCCCGTCGTCCCCGCCAGCGTTGGCGAGGTAGCTCAGGTGGTAGAGCACGCGGCTGAAAACCGCGGTGTCCCCAGTTCGACTCTGGGCCTCGCCACTCGATTTCTTTTTGATTGAGGGGGGTATGCCTGCGGGGGCGTTCCATGGGGCAGTCGGTGGGTTCCGTCTGGGAGAAGCTCAAACGACGCCTAATCGAGGAGATACCACCTACAAGTTTCGTGGGCTGGTTTTCCGAGGTACGCCCCTTGAAGGTCACCGATGAGCATTTGGTGCTGGAAGTCCCCTCCACCTTCGTGAAGATCGGAATCGAGAGGCGTTTCCGGACCCTTATTGACAAGATCCTATCCGAGGTCTCCTCCCCGCCCCGGAAGCTGAAGCTGGTGGTGCGCGGGGACGAGGCCAACACCTTCCCCGGCGTCGTTACCTCCCCTCGCTATCTGGGGAACCTCCCTTTGAACCCTGATTACACCTTCGACACCTTCGTCCGAGGAAAAAACTCACAGTTCGCCTTCGCCGCCGCCCAATTGGTGGCCCAGTCCCCGGCCCGGGCCTACAACCCCTTGTTCATCTACGGGAAGGTAGGCCTGGGCAAAACCCATCTCTTGCACGCCATCGGGAATTACATCCTCTCCAACCCCAACAGCCTTACCGTCGTCTACACTACCTCGGAGCGCTTCGCCAACGAGCTCATCAACGCCATCGGCCGCAACGCCACGGATCAGTTCCGCAGCAAATACCGCAATGTGGATGTGCTCCTTATCGACGATGTTCATTTCCTGAAGAACAAGGAAGCCACCCAGGAGGAGCTCTTCCACACCTTCAACGAGCTCTATGGAAATGGCAAACAGATCGTTCTCTCCTCGGATCGTCCCCCGGAGGAGCTCCACGGCCTTCAGGACCGCCTGGTATCCCGGTTCCGTTGGGGGTTGGTGGCCGACATCCAGCCTCCGGACCTCGAGACCCGGATCGCCATCCTGCGGGAGAAGGCCCGGCGGCAGAACGCCCAGGTGGATGACAGTGTCCTGGAACTCATCGCCACCAGGGTGACCACCAACGTGCGAGACCTGGAGGGGGCCCTGATCCGGGTCATCGCCTACACGGAGCTGGGCCAAGGACCGGTTACCCCGGAGATCCTGGACGAATTGGTGCCCAAGGAGATCTCGAAGCAACGCCTTACAGTGGAGGTCATCAAACAGGAAGTGGCGGAGCGCTATGGGCTCACCGTGGAGGAACTCGAGGGCCCCTCGCGCCGCAAGGATATCGCCCACGCCCGCCAGGTGGCCATCTACCTCGCCCGGGAACTCACCTCCAGCTCCTTCCCTGCCCTGGGGGCCGCCTTCGGCGGCCGGGATCACTCCACCATCATGCACGCTTACCAGAAACTCCAAGAGGAGATGGAGACGACCCCCCTCTTACGGAGTGAAATACAGTCCTTGAAAGAAGATCTGTTGAACAAATACGCCGCTTGACCCCCCCTGTGGAAAAACCTGTGGAAAACCTGGGGAAACGCTGTGGAAAACCCCCCCTCCATCTGTGGAAAACTTCGGGCCCTCGGGCCCCTTCCCAGGACTTTTCCACAGGCCAGGCGAACTTTTCCACACGCTTTCCACAGGTTTTCCACAGGAAAAAATGCCCATCAGAAGCGGGGAAATGTGGGTTTTCCACAGTTCCGGCGGTTGACTACTACTACTAAAAAAGATAAAGAAAAGAAATAGAGGTAGTAGTAGTGGCTGTTGAGAGTCTGTGGAAAACACTGGAGCGACTGTTGAGGGAGCGGGGGCTCGGTGCCCTGCTGGAGCTTGATGAGCTACGGGAGGCATGGGAGCGAATTGTCCCGGGAAGGCTCAGGGGAGCGAGGCCCCTGGTCCTTAAGGGAGGGGTCCTCTACCTCGGGGCCCCCAATCACCTTGTGGCCCAGGAAGTCCGGCTACGAAGACACTTCCTGGTTCGTTCCCTCAGGAAGGCGGGGTACGCGGTGCAGGAGATAAGGGTACAGGTCCTCCCTCCCCCCCATCCCCCCCTCCCCGCGGCGGAGCCGGTGGTGGAGATACAACCGGAGGACATCGACTGGGCCTTGGGAGAACTCCAGGGAAAGGAACTCCCCCAGGGATTACGGCGGGCCTTCGTAGGTCTCCTGGCAGCGGCCCGGGCCCGGGAGCGGGCTCTGTTGGCAGCTGGGGGGAAGACCTGTCGGAAATGCGGCACCCCGTTTCTGGGCCCCGGCGATCTCTGCCCCACCTGCCTAATCCACGTCCGCCACGGGGGCGAGGGATGACGGCGGTTCTGGCGATCCGTTCCCCGAAGGAGCGGGTGGCGGTGATCGCCGCCGACGGTCAGGCCACCCTGGAGAACACGGTGGTGAAGTCCGGCGCACGCAAGGTCCACCGGATCTCCGGGGGGAAAGTCCTGGTGGGCTTCGCCGGGAGTACCGCCGATGGGCTGGCGCTTCTGGAGCGGTTGGAGGGGAAGCTGAAAGCCCACGGGTCGCTACGCCGCGCGGCAGTGGAGCTCTCCAAGGATTGGCGCACCGAGAGGACCCTGCGGCAGCTGGAGGCGGTCTTGGTGGCGGCCTCCGAGGAAGCACTTCTGCTCATCACCGGGAAGGGCGACGTGGTGGAACCCGACGACGGGATGGTCGGGATCGGAAGCGGCGGCCCGTACGCCCTGGCAGCGGCCCGGGCCCTCAAGCGCCACACTGATCTCCCCTTGAGGCGGATCGCCCAGGAGGCCATCCTCATAGCTGCCGAGATCGACATCTACACCAACGACCGGGTGGTCGTGGAGGAGGTACGCTGGTGAGGGAACTCGGCCCCACCCCCAAGGAGATCGTGCGGGAGCTCTCCCGCTATGTCGTGGGACAGGAGGAGGCGAAAAGGGCCGTGGCCATCGCTCTGAGGAACCGCTTCCGCCGGGCCGCCCTCCCCGAGAGCATGCGCCGGGAAGTCCACCCCAAGAACATCCTCATGATCGGCCCCACAGGGGTGGGCAAAACCGAGATCGCCCGGAGGCTCGCCCAGATCACCGACTCCCCGTTCCTCAAGGTGGAGGCCACAAAATACACCGAGGTGGGCTACGTGGGCCGGGATGTGGAGTCCATGGTCCGGGACCTGGTGGAGGTGGCCGTGGCCATGGTGCGGGCCCGGGAGGCAAAGCGGGTGGAGGGAGAGGTGGAGCGGTTGGTAGAGGAAAGGCTCTTGGAGGCCCTCTCCGGGGGGATGGAGGTGGGGGAAGGGGGAAGGGAGAGGCTCCGGGAGAGGCTGCGGGCCGGGGAGTTGGAGGACGTGTGGGTGGAGATCCCAGTTAGGGAGCCTTTGGCGCCCCAGATCGAGATCTTCTCAGAGGCGGGGATGGAGCAGTTCGGGATAGATCTATCGCAGCTTTTCGCTGGCTTCCCCGTTCCTCCCAAGCTCAAGCGGATGACCGTCAGGGAGGCCCGGCAGGTGCTCCGGGAGGAGGCCATAGACAGGCTCGTCAACCAGGAGGAGATCCGGCGACAGGGGATAAAACTCGCGGAGGAGTCCGGGATCATTTTCATCGACGAGATCGATAAGCTCGCCCTCGGTGGTCCGGAGGAGCGGTACGGTCCCGGCGTCTCCCGCCAGGGGGTGCAGCGGGATCTGCTTCCCCTCCTGGAGGGGACCACGGTCCGCACCCGCCATGGGACCGTGAGTACCGAGAACATCCTTTTCATCGCCGCCGGGGCCTTCACCCTGGCCAAGCCTTCAGACCTCATGCCCGAACTCCAGGGGCGGCTTCCCATCCGGGTGGAGCTCCACCCTCTCTCGGAGGAGCACTTCCAGCGGATCCTCACCGAACCGGAGGATGCCCTCACCAAGCAGTACAAGGCCCTCCTGGCCACGGAGGGGGTGGAGCTGGAGTTCACCCCCGATGCCGTCGCGGAGATCGCCCGGGCGGCGGCCCGGCTCAACCGGGCACTGGAGGACATCGGCGCCCGCCGTCTCATCACGGTGATGGAGAAGGTGATGGAGGAGCTCTCCTTCTCCGCCGATGAGCACGTCGGGAAGCGAGTGGTGATCGACGGGGAGTACGTCCGGACGAGGCTCCAAGGCCTCACCGAGGATCTGGAGCTCTCCCGCTACATCCTCTGAGGTCGGGGCATTCGTTCCCGGCCCGGGACGCACCTCGGTTACCCATTCGGCACGGCGGTATCGGCTTCCCACTGGGGACTCCCTTGGCACGGAGAGGTCCTTCCTGGCATAATCACCTACATACTAGTGGATCCAAATGGATGGAAAGCGGGCGTGCGGCTACATCCACGGTAGGGCGCTGCTGAGCGATTGGGCCTCTCCGGTGTGTGGTTCCGGCGAGGAGGATTTCCGAGGAAGTACGGGGGGTGATAGCCGGGAGGACGCCCTGGGATCTTTGGAGTTCCCCCGCGAGGTCTCTTCGCGGGGCGAAAGGAGGGGTTATGCGCCTTTATCTCGTGGTGTCGATGGTCTTGGGGCTCGTGGTCGGTGTTTCGGCCCAAGTGGTGATCAACGAGGTGGGTTGGTCGGGGACCATCGCCTCGGGATACGACGAGTGGATCGAGCTTTTCAATCCAGGGGAGGAAGCGGTGGATCTCTCCGGCTGGACGTTACTCATCGGCGAACGGGAGATGCCCCTCTCTGGGGAAATCCCGGCCGGGGGATTCTTCCTCCTGGAGCGGACCGACGATTCCACGGTGGCCGATGTGGAGGCTGATTTCATCTACAAGGGGGCGCTTCCCAACGCCGGGGCCGTGATCCAGCTCCTTGATCCTAACGGCGAGGTTGTGGACACCGCCAACAGGGGCTGTCCCGAGGGCTGGTGGGCCGGAGGAGGCGATGTCCGGGCCTCCATGGAGCGGATCTCCCCTGAGATCCCCGACTCCCCGGTGGCCTGGCGTCCCGGGACGGAGGGCGGTGCCCACGACGCTGAGGGCAACCCGATCCACGGGACGCCCGGGGCCCCCAACGCCGCTTCCTCCGTGGCCCTGCCGGTGAGCCTCCACCTTCCCGGGGAGGAACTCTTCGGCCAGGTGGAGATCGCCTGGGAGGTAGAGGGCGGTGGTGAGGGACTCTCGGTGTCCCTCTATCTCTCCCAGGACGGTGGCGAAAGCTGGGAGCTCGTCGCCCAAGGGCTTCCTCTGGTGGGGGTCCAAGCGGTAGACACCTCGCAGCTCAAGGAAGGGGAGGTCCTCTTCGCCGTCGGGGTGTTCGACGAGGTCGGTGCCCGCGGAGGGGCTGTCTCCAAGGCCACTGTGAGCCGCTGAACTCCGGTTGAGCGGGCGGTGGGGATGACCTACCATAGGAGTTGACATGGGCAAAAGAGAGGTCCTGGAGAGCGTCCTGAAACAGATCAAGAAGGCCTACGGGGAAGGGGCCATCATGTGGCTCGGCGAACAGGCCGTGGCCACCGGCGTGGAGGTCATCCCCACCGGCTCCCTCTCCTTGGATATCGCCCTGGGGGTGGGGGGTATCCCCCGGGGGAGGATCGTGGAGGTTTACGGCCCTGAGGCCTCGGGCAAGACCACCCTGGCCCTGCATATGATCGCCGAGGCCCAGCGGCTCGGCGGGGTGGCGGCGTTCATCGACGCCGAGCACGCCCTGGATCCCAATTACACCCGGGCCATCGGGGTGGACCTCGATCATCTCCTCCTCTCCCAGCCCAACTCCGGGGAGCAAGCCCTGGAGATCATGGAACAGCTTACCCGGAGCGGTGCCGTGGACATCATCGTGGTGGACTCGGTGGCCGCTTTGGTCCCAGAGGCGGAGCTCCAGGGGCAGATGGGAGAGGCCCAGGTGGGCTTGCAGGCGAGGCTCATGTCCCAGGCGATGCGGAAGCTTGCTGCGGCCATCGCCCAGTCCAAAACGGTGGCAGTGTTTGTGAACCAGATCCGTTCCACGATCCAGTCCGGCCCATGGGGGCCAAGCACCACCACCACCGGGGGCCGGGCCCTGAAGTTCTTCGCCTCGGTGAGACTCCAGATCTGGTCCGAGGGGAAGATCACCGAGGGGGGCGAACACGTCGGCAGCAAGGCTCGGGTTCGGGTCACCAAGAACAAGGTGGCCCCACCCTTCCGAGAGGCGGCCTTCGACGTGATCTACGGGAAGGGCATCGTCCGGGAGCGGGATATCCTCCACACCGCCGAATCGTTGGGGATCGTGACCCGCTCGGGTTCCTGGTACTCCTATGGGGACCTGAAGCTGGGTCAGGGGATCGGCCAAGCCGCGAGCTATCTAGCGGAGAACCCGGAGGTGGCCGAGCGGCTCGTGGCCGAGATCCGGCAGAAGGCCGGGATCCCGGAGCCCAAACCCCTGGGTGAGTGAGCGGGAACGGGCCTATCAGTACCTCCTTAAGCTCCTCCAGTACCGTCCCCGTACCGTGAGGGAAGCCAGGGAAAGGCTGTTGGGGAAGGGTTTTGCCCCGGATGTGGTGGAGGAGACCATAGCCCGGGCCCTGGAGGAGGGGCTCCTGGATGACAGGGCCTTCGCCTCACTTTACGCTGAGGAGCGGGTGGCGAAACGGCCCCGGGCCAAGGCCCTGATACAGCGGGAGCTCGCCCGCAAAGGCATCTCCCCGGGGATAGCCCGGGAGGCTGTTGAAAAGGCCCTGGGGGGAAAGGACGATCGGGAGCTCGCCCGGGAAGCTCTTTCCCGGCGTCTCCCGACCCTACGAAGTCTTCCCCGGGAGGTCGCCCTACGCCGTGCCTTCTCCTACCTCTTGCGGCGGGGATTCCCTCCCGCTCTGGCCCGGGAAGTGGTCCGGGAACTCCTGGGAGATATCGGTGAGGATGACCCATGGATGTCCGAGTAGGCCAGGGGATCGACTTTCACCGCTTCTCGCCGGGAAGAAAGCTCATTCTAGGGGGGGTTGAGATCCCCCACGATCGCGGGCTCGAGGGCCACTCCGACGCCGACGTGTTGCTCCACGCCATCTGTGACGCCTTGCTTGGAGCCGCGGCGCTGGGGGATATCGGGACGCACTTTCCGCCTGGGGATCCAGAGTACGCTGGGATCTCTTCCCTCGAGCTCCTGCGCCGGGTGCGGGCGCTCCTCGAGGGGAAGGGCTTTTACCCTCTCCAGGTAGATGCCACTGTGATTGCCCAGGCACCACGGATCGCGCCCCATGTCCCCGATATGAGGGAGCACATCGCTGAAGCCCTGGGGATCCCGATCGACTCCATCTCCATCAAGGCCACCACTCCCGAGCGGATGGGCGCGCTGGGGCGGGAAGAGGGCATCGCCGCCCTCGCCGTTGCCCTCATCCGCAGGTTTGTGGATAGCAGAATCTGAGCCTTTCGCTCTCCATCTTTTCCGCTTCGGAGATCATCGCCATCCTCTTGGAGACTGTCTGAAAGCTGAAG
>CAYTCK010000056.1:0-7504 GCA_964436445.1 uncultured Thermotogaceae bacterium
ACCAGCAGGGGTTGACGGGCGAGTTAATGAAGAGCTAGAATGCATCGTGTTTCTCGTAAACGGGTGAAAGGAGGTGGTCTAAAAGGGACATTATTCACCGCAAAGCAACTCAAAGATACAAAGGAGGGGGTGCAACATTATGCGAAAGCTTTTGATCGCTCTTTTGGTATTGACAGTTGGTCTGGTGGGGTTCGGGGCCAAGAAAGTACTGCACCTCTATACAGCTCTGGACGTGGACGAGGCCAAGATCTACATCGAGGCTTTCGAGAAGACGCATCCTGACATCCAAGTGGATTGGGTCCGCCTCTCCGCGGGCGAGGTCTTGGCCAGGCTTCGGGCGGAGGCGGGCAATCCTCAGGCGAGCCTGTGGTTCGGTGGCCCCAGCGATACCTTCATCGTTGCCAAGGAAGACGGCCTTCTTGCGCCTTATACCGAGTCCCTGGCTTGGCAGTACATCGATAAGCGCTTCAAGGATCCGGATGGGTATTGGATAGGGATCTACATGGGCTTCCTCGGTTTCGTCAGCAACAAGGATTTCTTGGAAAAACACGGCATTCAACCACCTCAGTCTTGGTACGACCTACTGAAGCCCGTGTTCGAGGGTGAGATCTCAATGGCTTATCCCTATACCTCCGGCACTGCCTACACCCGCCTGGCCACATTAGTCTTCCTCATGGGTGAGGACAAGGCCTTGGAGTTCGAGAAGAAGCTCTCCGAGCAAGTCCACCACTATACCCGGGCCGGTTCCGCCTGCGTTACCGAAGTGGGCCTGGGAGAGGTGGCAGTGGGGATCGCTTTCGCCCATGACATCCTGGCCAAGGGTGTGGCCAAAGGGTATCCCGTGGTCCTTTCCTTCCCCAAGGAGGGTACCGGATACGAGATCGGCGGCATGGCCTTGATCAAGGGAGGACCAGAGCCGGAGTTGGCTAAGGTATTCTACGACTGGATGACCTCGGCCGAGGCCCAATCCCTATTTAAGAAGTGGTACCGGCTTCCCCTCAACCCCGAAGCGGAGCTCGCCGAGGGCCTTGTCACCGCTGACCAACTCCCCTTGGTCAACTACGACGCCAAGTGGGCCGCCGAGAACCGCGACCGCTTGGTGGAGCGCTGGCGCGAGGTGACCGGGTATTGACGCCGGCAATTGACAGGGGCGGGGGGCTCGAGCCCCCCGCCCTTTCCTTTTAAACTTAAAACCGCTGTGAGAGGGAAGATCCGGGAACTTAAGGTCCTGTTGCATGATCCCTCTCTTTTATTTGTTGTAATTGCTATTTTCTCGCTTCTTGGGCTCTTCATCGTCTATCCCCTGGTACGGGTTTTCTGGATGAGCCTCTTCTACCAGGGAGAGTTCAATCCGAAGTATTTCCTGCAGTTCTTCCACCACCACTACCTCTTCAAGCCTTTCTTCAACAGTCTCACGGTGGGAGCCCTTGTCTCCTTGATAGGGACTTTCATCGGCTTCCTCTTCGCTTACGCCGTTTCCCGGACCGATATACCGGGGAAGCCTTTCTTTCGGTTGGTAGCCACATTCCCTATCATCTCCCCACCTTTCCTCATCGCCTTGGCCGCGATCCTCTTGCTGGGGAATCACGGGCTTATCACCGACATCTTGAAACAAAGGTTCGGGATCCACTGGGATATATACGGTTTGCCCGGCCTCGTCCTCACCGAGACACTGGCCTACTTCCCCCTGGCCTTCATGACCCTCGAGGGGGTCCTGGCGAGCATTGATCCTGCATTGGAGGAGTCCGCCCTGGATCTCGGGGCCTCGAAGCTGCGGACATTCCTGCGGGTTACCCTTCCTCTAGCGACACCAGGGATCGCTTCAGCCCTGCTTCTGGTCTTCATTCGCTCCTTGGAGGACTTCGGGAACCCTATCGTCATCCAGGGACACTACCCGGTACTCACCACCCAAGCCTATTTGGCGGTAACGGGGATGTACAACCTCCCCTTGGGGGCCACTTTGGCCATGGTGCTTTTGGTGCCGACGGTCTTGGCCTTCATCCTGCAGCGCTACTGGGTATCGAAACGCTCCTATGTAACCGTCACCGGCCGTCCCAGCGCCGCGGGGCTGCGGAGTACGGAACCGGTGGTTAAATGGAGCCTGTTCGGGGTGTTGGTTCTCCTTTCGGGGATCATCCTCCTTTTCTATGGCATGGTACTTTACGGCTCCTTCACCAAGCTTTGGGGGGTGGACAATTCCCTTACCCTCGATAACTACCGCTACGTGTTCAGCACTGGCCTTACCTATCTGATCTCCACCCTGAAGATCGCTGGAGCAGCCACGCCCATCGGGGGGATCCTGGCGGTGATCATCGCCTACCTTGTAGCACGGAAACGCTTTCCCGGGCGTTGGCTCATGGACTTCCTCTCCATGCTTAACTTCGCTATCCCTGGGACCATCGTGGGGTTGGGCTATGCCCTGGCTTTCAGCAAGCCCCCGCTACAGCTCAGCGGCACTGCCCTGATCATCGCTCTGGTTTTTATTTTCCGGCGGATGCCGGTGGGAATCCGGGACGCGGTGGCCATGCTACAGCAGATAGACCCGGCCATAGATGAGGCCGCGGTGGATCTGGGTGGGGGGTTCCTGAAGAGCTTCCGCAGAGTGATCCTCCCTCTGATCTCTCCCGCCTTCATCTCCGGGATGGTCTACATATTCGTGCGTTGTGTGACGGCCATCTCGGCTGTGGTGTTCGTGGTCTCAGCGAAGTGGCAGCTGATCACCGTGGCCCTGCTCCATGAGGTGGATAACGCAGATCTGGCACAGGCTGCGGCCTATGGGATGGTGATCGTGATGGTGGTCCTGGGGGTGATCCTGCTCTTGGACAACATCCTAGGAAAGCTCATTCTGAGGAGGTGGCAACGTGTCAGCTGAGGTCTCCCTACAGGGCCTCACAAAGGTATTCCGCAGTCGGGGCGAAGAGGTGGTAGCTGTGGATCACTTGGACCTCTCGGTAAACGCCGGGGAGCTCGTCACCTTACTTGGCCCCTCCGGCTGCGGCAAGACCACTACCCTGCGCTTGGTGGGGGGGTTCGAAATCCCCGATGGGGGAAGGGTGTATATCGGCGGCAGGGACGTCACCGATTTGCCGCCCCAAAAGCGGGATACCGCCACGGTCTTTCAGTCCTATGGGCTTTTTCCCCACATGACCGTCTTCGAGAACGTGGCCTTTGGCCTGAAGCTCCGCCGGCTGTCTCGAAGGGAGATCCACCGCCGGGTGTCCGAGGCCCTGAGGCTGGTGAACTTGGAGGGATTGGAGCGCCGCTACCCCAGGGAGCTCTCTGGGGGACAACAGCAGAGGGTAGCCTTGTGCCGGGCCCTGGTGGTGGAGCCCGAGGTCCTCCTCTTCGACGAGCCCCTCTCCAACCTGGACGCCAAGCTCCGCATCGAGACCCGGGAGCAGATCCGCCGCATCCAGAAGGAGGTTGGGATTACATCCATCTACGTCACCCACGATCAAGCAGAGGCCATGGCTATCTCGGACAGGGTAGCGGTGATGAACGCCGGTAGGATCCAACAACTGGGCGATCCCTACGAGATCTACGCCCACCCGGCGAACCGCTTCGTGGCCGATTTCATCGGTCGGGCGAACTTCCTGGAAGCCGAGGTCCTGGAGGCCACGGACGGGACGTTCCGGGTGAGGCTCTCCCCAGGGGTGATCCTGGAAGTCCCGGCGGTCGAGGGCCTCTCCCCCGGGGAGAGGGCCGTGGCCGTGATCCGCCCCGAGGCCATGGATATCCTCCCGCCGGGGGAAGGGGATATAGACGCCAGGGTGATCTTCGCCCACTACACCGGCTCGTTGGCCACCTACCGCCTGGAACTTCCCAACGGGGAAACGGTGGAAGCGGAGGTCCTGAGCCCCAGGGAACACGGGTTCTTGAGCGAGGGTGCGGAGGTGGGGATCCGCTTCCACCGCCAGAGTATTCACCTCCTGCGGGAGTAAGGGACCGTGGGGCGGCTTTTCGTTTTCGACCTGGATGGGACCCTGTTGGGTCCGGATCATCGTCTCCCCCGGGAAACGGTGGAATTCCTGACCCACGAGCTCGTCCATAGGCACAGGTTCACCATTGCCACCGGACGCTCTTTGGCCTCCACCCGGCCCTTCCTGCAGGAGCTCGGGGTGGGGCTTCCGGTCATCCTCTACAACGGGGCGGTGATCTACGATCCGGTGGTGGGGAAGGTCTTATGGGAGTCACGGCTGCCCCTGGAGATGGCCCGAGGGGCCCTGAAGGTTGCCCGATCTTTCCCTGTCCATCCTGAGGTCTATCGGGATATCCACGATCCGAATCTTTACGTCGACCACATCACGCCGGCTATCGTTGCCTTCCAACGCAAGGAGGGGCTCCCGGCAGTGGAGGTCGGGGATCTCCTCTCCTTTCTGGACTTCTCCCCGCTGAAGCTCCTCCTCATCGGTCCCCCCAAGGTCCTGCCGGACCTGGAGACGAAGCTGCGGGGAGCCCTGCCCCAGGCGGAGGTCGTGCGTTCTGAACGGGATTACCTGGAGGTCCTCCCTCCGGGCGTGAGCAAGGGAGAGGGCCTGCGTCGGCTCTGTCGCCTCCTCGGCGTGTCCCCAGAGGAGGTGGTAGCCGTGGGCGACCAGCTCAATGATCTCGGCATGTTGGAGGTAGCCGGGATAGGGGTAGCCATGGCCCACGCGCCGGAGGCCCTGCGTCGGCGGGCAAAGCTCGTGATACAGGAGATAGCCGAACTGGCCGCCTTGCTTTGAACCGCTACTTGTGTTCGTATTTCACCAGGACGATCTCGTAGAGGGGTTCCCAAACACCACCCGTGTTGGTCTCATCCCGGATCAGGACCGGATAGGGAACGGCGGGATCTGGGGAGATGGCCATGATCAGGCGCTCATCCGGGCTCTGGGGCATGGTGAAGGTCCCCTGGACCGCCCGGATCCCGGCGATCTCCACGTACTCCTCGGCCTCAAACCTGATCCCGCCGGGGAGGATGTATGTGCGGTGAGGCACCAATTCCTGCCCGGGCATGAACACGCTGAGATAAAGGGAAAGCCACCAGGCGTTCCCAAACCAAACGGATGGCTCCCAGGCGAAGAAAAGGTAGGGACTTCCCTGGACATCATCCAAAGTCCCCTCTCCCACGATCTCGGTGCGGATGGTGTAACGTCCCTCGGAACCGGGGACAGGGGTGAGCTCCAAGGTGTAGGTGTACTCCTCCCCTCCCTGTAGGCCGATATGATAGACCATGAGGAGGTGGCCACCTGGATACGCGTTGAAGCCGGACCAAAGCTGTCCCCAACCGCTCAGGGATATCACAAGGACCGTTGCTCCCAGAAGGGACAAGAACCTCCTCATCCCATTCCCCCCTTCCCGATTTTGGCCAGGATATTAACACCCGCCCTCCTCGAGGGCAAGATCCAGGCCACAGCCCCGCAGGAGCCGATAGAGGGCACGCAGCGGCAAACCCACCACGTTGAAAAAGTCCCCCCGTATCTCCTCCACGAAGAGGGCGGCTGCCCCCTGGATAGCATACGCTCCTGCCTTATCCAACACCTCCTCCCTGGCGAGGTACCAACGGATCTCCTCGTGGCTCAAGGGGGCGAAGCGGACAGCGGTCCCCACTAGGTCCCATCGCTCCCCCGCGGGACAGACCACCCAGAGGGCGGTGTAGACCCAGTGCCATCCCCCGGAAAGCGCCCGGAGCATCGCTGCCGCCTCTTCCAGATCCCGGGGCTTGCCGAAGTGTTTCCCCTTCCGGAAGACCCCGGTGTCGGCTCCGATGACGATGCCAGGGTGGCGTCCGGCCACCTCCCGGGCCTTGGCCCGGGCGTTCCTCACCAGATCCCAGGGCCGCCGGATCTCCCTCTCCGCCGTTTCGGGTGGGACTACAGTGAAATCCGGTACCACAAGCCGCAGAAGCTCCGCCCGTCGGGGTGAACTCGAGGCCAACACCACCCGTTGTCTTCCCTTTTCCGCCATGGGATAATCCCGTGACATGAGGATCGTTTATAGCCCAAGGTGCCTCGAATACCAACAGGTGGGCCACCCCGAGTCCCCGGCCCGGGTGCGTATCGCCGCCGCCTATTTAGAGAAAAGGGGGTTCGAGTTCCTGGAGCCAGAGCCTGCTTCCGACCAGGATCTTCTCCTCGTGCACACCCCGGAGCACATAAGGCGGGTGGAGAGCGGTGATTTCTATGATCCGGACTGCCCGGTCTACCCGGACATCGGCCTCTACGCCCGCTTGGCTGTGGGTGGGGCGATCCTCGCCCAGGAGGTAGAGGGCTTTTCCCTGATGCGTCCCCCTGGCCACCACGCTGGTCCGAACTCCCTGGGCGGGTTCTGCTATTTCAACAATATCGCTGTCGCCGTGAGACGTTCGGGTCGGAAGACTCTGATCGTGGACATCGACGGACACCACGGGAACGGGACCGAGGCCGTGTTCTACGGGGATGGGAAGGTCACCTATGTCTCTCTACATCAGCACTACAACTATCCCGGAACGGGACAAAACTCCCGGGGCAATTGCTTGAACTACCCCCTCCTGCCCCGCTGTGGATCGAGGGTTTACCTGGGTACCCTGAAGCAGGCTCTGGAGGATGCATCCCGGTTCGGCCCCTTCGAACAGCTGGCCATCTCCGCCGGCTTCGACACCTACCGCGACGATCCCCTGGCTTCCATGGGACTCGAGATCGAGGACTACAGGAAGATCGGGAAGATCCTGGGCAAACTGCGGTTGCCGACTTTTGCCGTCCTGGAGGGAGGTTATGTCCCCGACATCATCGGCCCAGCGATCGAGGTGTTGGTCGAGGGCCTAGGGCGCTGAGGCGCCCTCCTGGGACGGTGCCAGGGCCATGGTGGCCTTGAGGCTGGGCCCATAGGTGATGGTAAGGGGTTCCCCTGGATCGAAGGCTTCCGCCAAAAGATAGACGGCGGCTGCTGGCTGGCCCGGGACGATCCTACCTCCGAGGAAGTCACCGTCCACGTTTATCCTCTCCACCACCGGGATCTCCCTTTCCCCCTGGAAGAAGCGGAAAGCATCCGGTTCGAAGCGGACAGGGAACTGGGAGTAGGCCCAGACGAGCAGGGCGTTCTTCCCCTGGTACTCCTCCACGACCCGCATGCGCTCCGGCCGGAGATTGGAACGCAGGGCCCTATCGTCCAGATAGACGAACACGAAAAGAACCCGCACCGGATCCTCGATGGGGAGGACCGCCACAACCTCCGGAGGGAGCCCCGTCCGCTGGTACCACCACGGGGGAAGGCCTTCCCCACCGAGGAAGCCTTGGGCCCCACAGGCGAACCCCAGGAGGAGGCCAGCCAGCAGCCAGCGCCTCATCTCACGGACAGCACCACCAGCCGAGGAAGGCACCGAGCCAAGCTATCCACCAAACAAGGAGGAAAAGCCACCAACCACCACAGCACATAGTCCTTCCACCCCCTTTCGGCTTTTCTCGCAAACATTATTAGTCTTTAGGGCCCATTTGACAAGGGCCCACGGGGACTTTCATTAAAGTCATCATTTCAAAAGTTCCCTCAA